>JACCZO010000108.1 GCA_013695925.1 Chthoniobacterales bacterium | reverse complement strand
GCGGCGCTCACTTTTGCAGAAATTCCTCACTCGTTAGGCACGCTTCAGGGCGTGGCCCTGGAAGCTCGCCCCGAGATGCAGCGGGCGCGGAACCGGATCGAAGCGGAGAAGGCGCGAGTGCAACTTGCGCGGCGGGAGCGGCTCCCGGACCCGTCGTTCAACGTCAAAGCCGCGCGTTACAACGACACCGGGCAGGCGGTGAGCGAGCTGGATGTGGGCATTTCCATCGGCTTGCCGTTCCTGAACGCTAAAAAATACTCGGCCGGCATCACCGAGGCGGAGCGAAATCTGGAAGCTGCCCGGCAGGAATTCGATGTCGCCCGCAGCGAGACGCTCGGCCTGGTGCGCGATCAGCTCAAGAAAATCGAGACCGCCGCGCATCATTATGAACTTTGCCGCGACAAGATTCTCCCGCTCGCCAGCCAGACCTTGAAATCGCAGCGCGCGGCCTATGAAGCGAGCAGCTTGAATTTTCTCGAGCTGATCGGGGCCGAGCGCGTTTTGCAGGACATCGAGTCCAACACTCTCAATTACCTCGCTGAATACCGCATCGGGCTGGCCGAGCTCGATGCCATCGTCGGCCTCGGCGACACGGCCGCGCCAGAAAATCGCAGTGGAAAGGAACGTTCCAAATGAAAACTTATCTCCGCAAATTTGCGCGCTGTTTTGCGATCGGCCTTTTCCTGCTCGCGTTTTTCCCAGGCTGTTCGAAACACGACGCCGCGGGCGGCAAGGAGAGCGACATCGATTACTGGACCTGCACGATGCATCCCTCGGTGCACGCCAAGGATCCCGGTAACTGTCCGATCTGCGCGATGGATCTCGTGCCCGTCTTGAAGCGAGACACCCCGGCAGGAGCGCCGGCTGCATCCAAAGAAACGAACTCTTCAAGTGAGTTTCGCGTTCCGATGGAGCGGCAACAACAGATTGGCGTGACTTACGCGACGGTCGAAACCAAACCGCTGCATCACACGATCCGCGCGGTCGGAAAAGTCGCGCCCGATACGCAGAGGGTCTGGCGCGTGGTCGCCCGCGCGGGCGGTTACGTGCAGGAACTCGGCGTCAGCGCGCCAGGGGAGATCGTCAAGAAAGGCCAGGTGTTGATGACCCTTTACAGTCCGGAGTTACTTACGACACAGCGCGAGCTGATCGACCTCTTGCGGATGCGCGACAACTCCCCGAAAGGCGCGCACTCCGCGCACGCCGATGCGCAAAGCCTGATCGAGTCGGCCAAGCGCCGCCTGCGACTCTGGAACATCACGGAAGAGCAGGTCGCGAAGATCGAACAGTCGCGCCACGCTGAGGAGTCGCTCCCAATTCTCGCGAAAATGGACGGCATCGTGCAGACGTTGCCGGTGACGCAGGGGATGACGATCGCGCCCGGCAACACGCTGGTCGATGTGGCGGATCTCTCAGTCGTCTGGGTCTGGGGAGAATTTTATCAGGAAGAGCTTCCGATGCTGCAAGTCGGCCAGGAAGTGACGGTAACCTCCGATTCCTATCCCGGCGAAAAATTCAAAGGCCAGCTCTCGCTCGTCGATCCGTTTATCAACGACGCGAAGCGGACCGGCCGGGTGCGTCTCGATATTCAGAACCCGGAACTCAAACTGAAGCCGGACATGTATGTCGATGTCCTGCTCGAGATGGACATGGGCCGATCGCTCGTCGTTCCGGTGAGCGCGATCATGCCGACAGGCAAGCGCAACATTGCTTTCGTCGACAAGGGTGAAGGCAAACTCGAGCCGCGCTTTCTCGAACTCGGCGGGAAATACGGCAACGTCTATGCCGTGAAGAGCGGCCTGAAGGAAGGCGAGCGTGTCGTCGCGAGCGCCAACTTCCTGATCGACGCCGAATCGAAAATCCAGGGAGCGCTCAAGTCATGGTGAAAAGGAACGAGATGGCCGAAGGAGACCACGCTTCCGGAGATCTAGAAGTCATCTCACAAATGCTCAACGTCGATTCCTGCTCGTCCTCGTTCTCGTCGTCGTCCTCGGTTTTTCAGAGGAAGTTCGAGGACGAGGAGGAGGACGAGAACGAGGACGAGAGAGCCTGCCACCATTTATGAGATGGCTTCTAACGGCATTCGGCCAGCAACCGAAAGTAGTCTTCACGAGTGATGCCGGCATTCTTGAGATTATTCTGGATGATGAACCCCGGGATTTTCCGGTAGGCCGGAATCACCACCGCGCGTGGAGTCCCTTTCCGCCGGTAAACGCGGTGGCTGCCCTCCTGATTTTCAAATTGGAAGCCGGCGCGCAGAAAGACACACTCCAAAGTCTTCCAGTCCACGGGCACCAAGCGTGGCATCGCTCGTTAGGTCACGACAACTTCGCGCCGCTCGATCGAAACCCAGGCTGGACTTTGCCACGTCCCTTCGGCCTTGTGCCGGTAGCCGGCCTCCTCCAGGACCGCATTGAGAGTCCCCGCCTTCGCACAGCTTGCGACAAAGGCGCGCACGGCTTCATCCACCGCGCCCCGCGCTGCTTCGGGGTCGGCGCCGGAGCTGGCCACGTCAAGTGGCATCGCATGGGCGATGTATTGTGCGCCTTCCCGCCAAATATTGACGGTATAATCGATCTTCATCGTCCTCACCTTTCCACGCGCAGGTCTTTACACCAAAGGGGATTTTTGCCGTGAACTCCGCCCCCTCCACGCTCATCGAGCGCGTCATTGAGGCGAGCGCGCGGAACAAGTTCCTCGTCATCATCTTCGTTCTGTTTGGAATCGGGGCGGGCATTTGGGCGATCAAGCAAACGCCGCTCGATGCCATCCCCGATCTGAGCGACGCGCAGGTGATCGTTTACACCGACTGGGAAGGACGCTCGCCCGACCTGATCGAAGATCAGATCACCTAT
>JACCZO010000036.1 GCA_013695925.1 Chthoniobacterales bacterium | reverse complement strand
CCCTTCCAACCTGCCTGACGTTAGGCTAAACAGATACCGGGCTTCCAGCCCGTCGCATCGCATCAGGCAGGCAAGATGCCCGCCTGCCGAGTCAGGCTGGAAGCCTGACTTCCGTCCGGAGCCCGACTTCTTAGACGCCCTCTCAGCTAAGCGGTTGGCGCGACCTGCTTCTCTACGCCGGCGCCGCTGTTGTTAATCCCGATGTTCGCTCTGGCCCAGATGCGCTGGAGCGTGCAGAACATTTACATTTACGTCGCCGCGTTTGGCGTCATGGGACACCATCTGCTTGGGATGACCCGCGCCTCCGGCGATCGCGCCCTCTTCGCGCGGTATCGTGGCGTTTTATTTTTGCTCCGATTTTTTTACTCGCTGTCTGCACCGCTTTCACTTGGTGGACTTGGGAGGAATTATACTGGTCATTTTCTTCTGGTGCGTCTGGCACGGGATGACGCCGACCTACGGCTTCTGCCGAATTTACGATGCGAAGATGGGGTCCTCGCCGCGCTGACGCGCCGCCTTGACTTGGCGACCTGCGCAATCTGGTTTGCCGCGGCCGTCTTGCTTTCCTCATCACGCATGAGGCGATGCGCTGGGGGCGTATTGCGCCAGCGGCGCACCTGACATTCCGCCTTGGTTTCTGCATGGCGTGCAGCAAGCGGTGCTCTTCTCCGCCATTTCCGTTTCGATTCTCTT
The DNA here is from genome assembly GCA_013695925.1 of Chthoniobacterales bacterium. GTDB lineage: Bacteria > Verrucomicrobiota > Verrucomicrobiia > Chthoniobacterales > UBA10450 > Palsa-1392. The sequence goes on along the minus strand of JACCZO010000036.1, from coordinate 10,519 downwards.
CCTCCTAAATTTCCCCCGCATGCGGGTGCAGGGAAAACGCCCAATCCGGTGAAATGGCGCTCCTCGTCACGAGCATCACCTTTTGGTGGACTGCAATAATGGGGTAAGAATATCCTTGCCGAGATCGCGCTCTTCGAAGTTTTTCACGATGTCCATTACCTCTCGCTTGTTTGGATTTACAATCGCAACTGTGTCAAGAAGGACGGTCGCCGGCTGATCTACAGTCCTTTTTAGCAACTGATGTTTACCGGATTGATCGAAGAAGTTGGGCGGGTGCGCTGGATTCGCGCAAACGATAGCGGCACGCAACTGCAGGTGACCGCGCCGATGATCGCCGTCGGTCTCCAACCCGGCGAGAGCGTCGCCGTGAACGGCTGTTGCCTAACGGCGACCACGATCCGGCAGGGCTATCTCACCTTCGATCTTCTGGAGGAAACGCTCGCCCGGACCAATCTGCGCGCCCTGCGCCCCGAGAGTCCGATTAACCTGGAGCGCGCACTCGCCGCCAGTGGACGGCTGGGCGGCCATTTCGTCCAGGGGCACATCGACGCCACCGCGCGCGTCGTCAGCTACGCTGCAAGCGGAGCCGATCATCGGCTCGAGGTGGAACTGTCGCCAGACTTCGCCCACTACGCCGCGCCCAAGGGCTCGGTCGCCCTGAACGGAGTCAGCCTAACGATCGCGGAAGTACGGCCCGAGAGTTTTGTCGTCTGGATAATCCCGCATACACACCGGGAGACGAATTTCGAAGGTCTTCGGCCTAACGACCTCCTGAACGTCGAGTTCGACATCTTGGCGAAGTACGTGGAGCGGATGATCGCATCGTAGCCGCGGTGGCTCGAGCAATGCGTCCGACGCTATTTCGCGCCGAGCCCGAAAAGGACCGCCGGAATCGTCCGGAGCAGAATCTTCAGATCCAGGCCGAGCGACCAGCGATCGATATATTCGAGATCGAGTTTCACCCAATCGCTGAAATCCTTGACCTGGTTGCGGCCGCTGATTTGCCAGAGGCAGGTCAACCCCGGTTTCACGCTCAGCCGGCGGCGTTGCGCAGTGTTTTCGAACTTCTCCACTTCATAGAGCGGGAGCGGCCGCGGCCCGACCAGGCTCATGTTTCCCGTCAGCACGTTGTAGAGCTGCGGCACCTCATCCATGCTCGTACGCCTCAGCCAGCGCCCCAGCGGGGTAATGCGCGGATCCTCCTCCACCTTGAAAACCGGGCCGCGCATCAGATTAAAAGGGAGCAATTCCGCGCGCCGCATCTCCGCGTCGCTCGACATCGAGCGAAATTTATACATGACAAAGGGCGTTCCATTTTTCCCCGCCCGCTCCTGTTTGAAAATAATCGGCCCCTTCGAGGTCAGCCGGATTCCAATGGCGACGATGAGCATCGGAATGGCCAGCACCACCAACCCGATGAGAGCGCCGATGCGGTCGATCAGGCCCTTGATTCGAAAGGCCCACGAGACGTCCGGAGTCGAGCGGAAGACCAGCATCGGACGATCGCCGAAGGCATCGAAATCCGGCTTGGCGATTGCGGTCCGGATAAAATTAGCGACCAGCCAGGCCGGGACACCTTCCAGTTCGCAGGCGCCGATCGCCTGCTCGACGCGATTGAGCTGGCCATGTCCCGCGGCGAAGATGACACGCGAGACCGCGTGTTTGTGCATCGCTTCCACCAAGTCGGAGATGGGCTGCTTCTCAATATCGATCCGGCCTACCACCTGGAGAAGGATGCTTTCCTCAGGTTTGAGCGATTGCTCCAGCGCGGCCATGTCCCGCGGCACACCGGCGAGGAGGATCCGCTCCCGCACCTGGCCTCGCGCCGCACGTCCCTGTACGTGGCGCACGATCAGCCGTTCCTTGAGGAGCAACATCCCGGTTGCGATTCCCATAAAGAGCAACGGCACCGCGCGACTGGTCAGTGGGAGGCGCAGGAAAATGACGCAGGCACTCACCAGGAGGCCGAGGTAGAACATCGTGCGCACGATCTGGACGAACGATTTCGCAAACGTCTTGTTGAACGGCGATTGATAAAATCCCTGGAGATCGAGAAAAATCGGGCCAAAAGGCATGACCACGATCAGGAGCCACTGGTAGTTTTGGAAGGGATCGATCGAGTAAGGCAAATCGAGCCACTCCGTGCCATAGAACCGCAACGCGTGGGCGGCGAAGAGCGCAAACGCGAATAGAAACGCGTCGGTCAGCTGCTGAAACTGGGTGTTTAGTTCCTGTTGACGGTTCTGCATGGTATGGATCGCGGCAGTCTCGCAGTCTGCCATCGCAGGTTGCGCGCCCGAAGGAAAAAAGAATGAACGTCCGAGCTTCGGTCAAATCGAAAACGGCCGCGAATGGCCGTCTTGTCGGCGTGGTCGCGTCACTCACAACCCTCGCCCGGGCGGCCCGCCTGCGCCAGCCTCCCGATTTTTTCGAGCTCCGGCTCGATGCCCTGCGGGATTCGTTAGGCGAAGTCGCGCGCGCGATCCCAGATCTGCCGGCTCCTCTCATCTTGACCGCCCGCCATCCCCGGGAGGGCGGCCTGGGCGGGTTGGCCATCGGTGCCCGGCGCGCGCTTCTCTTTCGTTTCCTTGAATACGCCGCGGCGGTCGACCTCGAGCTCCGATCCGTTAGGCAATTGCAGGGCGTGATGGATGAAATCCGGCGCCGCCAGATCGATCTCATCATTTCTCATCACGACCTGCGCGATACCCCCGCGCCCGCGCAATTGCGCCGCCTCACGAACGCCGCCGCCGCCGACCGGCCTGCCATTTTCAAAATCGCGACTCGCACCGACACCCCGGCGCAGCTCGATCGCCTCGTCTCATTTTTTCGGGAAACAAATTGCCGTCCGACGCCGATCGCCGCCATGGGCATGGGAAAACTCGGACTCGTCTCCCGCCGGCAACTCGACCGCCTCGGCTCCGCCCTCACCTACGTCAGCCTTGGCGAGCCAAATGCCGAGGGACAGCCCACCCTGAGCCAACTCCGACGCGCCCGGCGCGCGTATATTAGATAGAAACCTGTCGCGCTCATGCCCGAAACCGTTGAACTGCCCAATGCCGTCCCCGTCATGCCGCTGACCGGCATCCTCCTTTTTCCCAACGCTCTCCTTCCGCTCCACATTTTTGAGCCTCGTTTTCGCAAAATGCTGGCCCACGCTTTGGATGACGACCGCATGCTTTGCGTTGCCCTCGTTAGGCCAGAACGCCAGCAATGGCGCACCAGCGACGATTTTTTCCCGGTCAGCACCGTGGGCCTGATCCGCGCCTGCGTCGGGCGCAGCGACGGCACTTCCGATTTAATTTTGCAGGGCATCCGGCGCGTAAAATTCCGCGACTTCGAGCAGGAAACCCCTTTCCCGATCGCCCGCATCAAACCGCTCAAGACCCGCACCAAGCTGACCGTCGAGACCGACGCGCTCGCGGCCAAGGTCCTTGAATTTTACACCCGCCTGAAAGAGAGCGGCCGGGAGCTGCCGGAAAAAATCGATCTTTACCTGAGCGAGATGAACGACCCCGAAATGCTGGCTGATTTGATTGCAGCGACCTTCATCAGCGACCCGGCCCGTCGGCAGCAGCTTCTCGAAGAGCTGGATCTCAACCAGCGCCTGCGGCTCCTCATCCAGTTTCTCCGCGAGGAATTATTGTAGACGCTTCGCTCAATCGTAATCGTGCTCCTGCTCGTGCTCGTGCTCGATTCCCCAACCGTTTGGATCGATTACGATCACGAGCATGAGCACGAGCACGAGTTAACCACTCGCCAGTCGCGAGTGTTCCTCGAGCAAATACCGGTCCGTCATCCCGGCGATGTAATCGCAGACCGTCCGGTGCAGCCCCTCTCTTTCGATCCGCCGCGCGGCCGTGTCACCGAGCCGTTCCGGCTCCTCCACGTAGGCCGCAAAAACCGTCCGCAACATTTCGCAGGCGCGCCGGTTCACTTCCGCCACCCGCGGATGGTAATAAACATTCTCGTAGAGAAAATTCCGCAGCTCGCGGTTCGCCACCGCCGCCCCATCGCTGTAGCGGATCAATGGCCTCGGCTCGCGCCGCGCTTCCTCGGAATCGGCTGGCGCCGCCGCCGTGATCGCGGACGCGCTCGTCGCCACCACATCGCGCACCTGCAGGTCGATGATGTCGCGGATGATATTCTTATGCAGCTCCGCGCCTAACAAATCCGGGTGGAGGCGCGCCACCCGCTCATGGCTCCGCTGCCAGATCGCGCTGTTGTCCAATTGATCGCTGTCCAGAATCGCGAAATCGAGCGCGTCGTCGAGATCGTGACTGTAATAGGTGATCTCATCCGCCAGATCGGCGATCGCCGCCTCGAGCGAGGGCGCCGTCGCCTCATCTCGTTTCCGCAATCCCTCCAGCACCTCGAAGGTCAGGTTCAATCCCGGAAAAGCCGGATAGACCGCCTCCAGCAATTCCACCACTCGCAGGCTCTGCCGGTTATGCTCAAATCCGCCGTGCGCGTGCATGCATTCCGCCAGCATCTCCTCGCCGGAATGACCAAAAGGCGCATGCCCGAGGTCGTGCGCCAGCGCAATCGCTTCCGCGAGGTCTTCATTCAACGAAAGCGCGCGTGCGATCGTGCGGCTGACCGAGGCCACTTCAAACGTATGCGTCAGCCGGGTCCGCAAATGGTCCGCTGTTCCATTCAGGAAGACCTGCGTCTTGTATTCCAGCCGGCGGAAGGCGCGCGAATGAATGATCCGCGCCCGGTCGCGCTGAAATTCCGTCCGGTAATCGTGGCGCGGCTCGGGAAATTTGCGGCCACGCGAGTCACCCGATTTTTGGGCATAGGGCGCGAGCGTCTGGCGCTCATCCGCCTCCATTTGCTCCCGCCGCTTCCAGCCCGCCGCCGGGAGCTCCGCGCCTTGTGCGAAATCGTTAGTCCGCATCGTTCTCCCCCGCTATTTCGCGAGCCCGCCGGCGTTCTCGTCGCGCACCTGCACCCGCACCACGAGACGCCACCCAGCGCCTACTGGACTTACCCGCCTCATCCGGACTTCTCGCCGGCGCCCTGGGGAAGGGTGAAACTGAAGGTCGCCCCGGAGCCATGCACGCTCTCGGCGTTCACCGTGCCGCCGTGAGCGTCCACGATCTGTTTTACGATCGTAAGCCCGAGACCGCTACCTTCTTTCTCAGGATCGGTCGCCAATTTATGAAAAACACTTGAGAGCAGTTCCGGGGGGACTCCCGCGCCGTTGTCCTGCACAACACACCTCACCGTGTCCGCCTCTTCGTGCGCGCTAATCACAATCCGGCCGCGGGCGGCGTACTTGAAGGCGTTGCTAAGCAAATTTTGAAAGACCTGTGAGATGAGCCCGGCGTCAGCGAAGACGGTGAGGCGAGGCGGAATCTCGTTCACTACTTTGATGTCCTGTTTGGTTGCGACCGCTTTCAGGTCAAGGACAAGGCGCTGCACCAAAGGTCGTAGCTCAAACACGCGCTGTTCCGGTTGGAACGAACTTCCCGCCCCGGTTGGAATCGCCTTTGCCTTGAGCACGTTTTGGATCAGTTCCTCCACGCGCCGCAGATTCCGCCGCAGCGCGTCAAAGATTTCATCCGTGGCACCGGACCGGGCGTCGCCCAATTCCTCTGTCAGCTCGTCGGTTAACAAGGAGACGGCATTCAGGGGGGTGCGCAGATCGTGCGCGATAAATGCCAGATGCTCGTCCTCCTGCTCTTTCCGAATCAGCGCCTGTTGCGCAGAAAAGGCAGTCACCGCCAGACGCACCGCTTCGTCGATGCGGTGATTAATGATCCGCGCTGCCTCGCCCACGACGAAAAGGTCGTGCCGCTCTGCCACCGTGAAAAAAGCGATGCGCAGAAGATTGTATTCCGCCACCACTTCACCCGCATCCAGGCCATCGTGAAAACGCTGGACCCCGTGCACTGGCGGACTGCCCGCGATGTGCTCGGCGGAGAGCACGCCCGTCGCGCTGAGTGAGAGATCGCGCGTGATCTCAGAGATCAGGTCCGGCAGGTGGTCGGTAATGGTCGGCTTATCGAGCTCGAGCTCGCGGAGAAGCTCATTCGCGTGCAACCGCCACTCAGTAATGATCTCTTCCTGGCAACCGGCGAAGACCGCAGCCAAATGCTCGATCGTGCAATGTTGCTGAGTCGCCACGGGCACCTCGTCAGGCGACGTGGCTGATGATGTCCGAGAATCGTCCATCTACGTGCGCCGTTTATCGGGCTCCCGCGCGACGTTTTTGAAGGGCTCGCCGGCTTTCTTGTCCATGCATTTTCTCGATCCTTTGCCGGTGTCTTTTGCCATATTTCTTTGAATACTGGGAATAGAGTCGGCCCTTGGCAAGACAATTGTCACCCGCCCTTTCAGCGAAAAAAATCAACCGGGCCGCCGGGATTTTTCTTTGACGGGTCCGAGTCGTCCCGATAAAACCGAAGAATAACCCGCCGAAAAACTCCCACGCGACCCCAATAGGCCACGAGTCGGTTCCGCGGCGACCAACGCCAGCTCAAAACAAAAGCCGGCCTCTTAAAACAGGAGTTCGCTCGCGCCGGCATACTCGTGAAAAACCGGCTCGACGGTTTGGCTCGCCAATTCGAAGAAACCGACCCGACCTTCGTCGCCAACTACCGCAACGCGCGCAAGATCACCGACACCGGCTCGCAGCCTAATCCTCCAGCGCCGCCGCCTGGACCCTGATCCGAGCCGCGGCCGACACGAGGCGCCGTCAGGGCACCGGTCTGCAACAGACTTGCTCTTACCCGCCATCTCGAAGAAGATGCAGGCAGACTGAAAACAACGGCTGAAAAAGACATCAGAGAATTGCCTGCTTATGGCATTGCCGAAGCGGGTCACTACCTGCGCGTGCCCCGGGCTACGCTGCGCTCCTGGGTGGCGGGTATGACCTACGGCAGCGAGTCGAGCCGGAAATTCTTTAAGCCGGTCATCGCGGCGGCTGGGGAAGCCCCCGTCGTGTTGTCCTTCATCAACCTCGTCGAAGCCCACGTCCTTGCGGCAATCCGACGCAAGCACCGCGTTGACATGCCGGCCGTGCGGCGCTCGGTCGACTTTCTCAAGAACAAGCTCGGTTCCGCGCATCCGCTCGCCGATCACAGGTTTGAGACAGACGGAATTGATCTGTTCATCTCCCATTACGGCCAGTTCATCGCCGTTTCTCGGGGAGGTCAAATCGCGGTGCGGGAACTTCTCGAAGCTCACTTGCGGCGAGTGGAGCGCGACGATCATGGCGTGCCGATCCGACTCTATCCTTTCACCAGAATGGGATTGCCTGACGAACCTAGGAACATCGTCATTGATCCTTTCATCTCCTTCGGTCGCGCCGTCATCAACGGAACCGGCGTGAGCACAGAGCTGGTCGCGGAACGCTTCAAAGCCGGTGAATCGGCCGACGAACTCGCGGAAGACTACGGGTGCGAGCGGGAAAAGATTGAAGAAGCGATCCGCTGCGAGCTCAGCCTCGCCGAGGCCGCCTGAGGGCCTGACATTCTTTCTCGACCGCCAACTTGGACGACACAAGATGGCGGCGATCCTTCGTGCGGCCGGTCTCAAGGTCCTGGTGCATGACGATCACTTCGCTCAGAATGCCACCGATCAGGAGTGGCTCACCGCAGCGGGAAAGAGCAACTGGATCGTCATCACGCGCGACGAACGCATCCGCTACCGAACAGCCGAGAGACAAGCGCTTCGTCGTGCGAAAGTGCGGGCTTTTCTCTTAGCCGCTCAAGGCGACCTTCGCGCTGAGACGTTGGCGGAAACGCTCTTGCGCGCGCTGCCAAAGATTATTGAGATTGTCGGGAAAACACAGCCACCGTTCATCGCAAAGATTTGGCGCGATGGAAAGGCTGCGCTGATCGATTTCTAGCTGGGACGATGCCGTGATTCTTGGACTGACCACAATTCCACCCTCAACTCCCGCAAGATCACCGACACCGGTTCGCAACCTACGCCGCCCGCGGTGCCGCCCGGGCCATAAACAAAAAGCGGTCAGTGCGCTGCCGGACAGCGAAACCATGGCCGCCCCTCTCGCTGACGAGACCAGGAGGGGCGGTCATTCCCCGGTGCGCCGGAAAAGGCCGCAGACCGAGATAAACTTTTCTTGCCGCCGGGTAACCAGACTGTCAAAAAAGACCCCGTGTTTCCGCCTTTTCCAAAATCGCCCCTCGGACAGCCCGGGGATATACGGAACAATTCCGTCTTTAAATGCGGAATAATTCCGCCGAATCCTCGTTAGGCGCTGAAGAAACGAGTGGACTCGAAAGAGCGTGATTGACAAGACCGCAAAATTGTTACAGTTACTCACAATCTTTGGGGTTGGACAATCGCATCAGTCTTTGCCTCCTTCAGGGCATTTTAAACAGATTATTTAAAGAAGAATTCTTTATGAGAAGGACACTCGTTATAGCCGTCCTGGCCCTTACACTGACCTCTATCGCCTCAGGGCAAGAGCAGAGCGCAAGCAGAGGCAAAAGAAGCAGCGTCAGCGTTGAGCAGGCCATAAGACAACTGGATAATGAACGCATTCAAGCGCAGATCGGTGCTGATGCGGTGGCCCTTGACCGCATTTACGCTGAGGACTTTATCGGCGTAGGACCAAGCGGCACAGTGAGAACCAAAGCGCAGGTCATTTCGGATTTCACGTCCGGTAATTTGAAATTTCAGTCTATCACCACCGACGAGGTTCAGGTGCGCGTCTACGAAAACGCCGCTGTGGAGACTGGCCTCTCGACAATGAATGGGCAAGACAAAAGCAAAGTTGTTCCCCGTGACACTCGGTTTACCAGGGTATGGGTAAAGCAGCAAGGGCGCTGGCGGCTGGTCGCCAACCACTACTCGTTACGAATTACGCAGCATTAACGTAGACTGGCGGGCCATGATCGTCGTTCAAGCGCGCCTTACCAAGCGCTCCAGCCAACCGCTGGCCGTTCCGATGTCTAGCTTTCAGGTGACTTCAACACTAATCTCCGGAGCACAGCTCGCTCCCGCCAGCGGTGCCTGAGCTTGTGTCTCGTTAGATGACTCTCCCGGCACCAGTTGTTGGCGCAGGCCCCGCTGCCGCTAGAGTAGCTCAGTCAGTGCTCGATGGCTCGATCCCGCTCATCGTAGCTGCACGCGAGATCTCAAGGCTCATCTCTGCGTACATTGGACGGCCCGGTACTGATCCAGCATTCACACCATTTATCGTCTTCGACGATCGCACATTTGATTTGCCGGTTGGCCAGGTTCGTAAGCTCTGGCCTTCGGACGCACTCGCCCAGAAAGACGCACAGCTCACGGCTGTTGAGGCGGAGATGCGCGACGAACTGCTCGAGGCGTGCCGCAGTTTAGTCGCTCGTTATGCAGCGCATGAGTGAGTTTCTCACTAAGTCATCTGACCCCTATGTAGGGAGTCAAGGGCGGCGTGCGAGTTCAGGTTCGTTTTAGTTCATAGTTTGAAAAATTGGTTTGGCGATTTGGTCTGGTCTTTGGGAACGCTTCCTCTTCCGGTGTCAGGCTTGGGGGTCGGTCTGGGCGGATTGTCATATAAAAAATCAATATCGCCGATCGTACTCGCGGGAGACGCGCGTTAGAACAGAAGAGTATTCCATCTCGGTCATCGCAAGATCACTCCACTCGAATGGAAACGGACGGGCATTAGTCGCGCGGAAACGGAGTATCTGAAATTCATCGAAAGCGGGGCTGGCTTTCTCCCTCAGCCGTTGCTCGGCTTGAGCCGCCTCTTGGATGGGATGTTTGTATTTCTTGCCGTCGGTCGGCCAGCGCTTGCGTCCTTCGAAAGAGACATACTGCTCGGCGAAATTGATGCCGACAAAGGCCACGCAGATAGGATTGCCTCCGCCACTCTTAAATTGTGTGGCCTGGTTGATCAGGTCCGTAATGACCCGGTCGATCTGTTTGATCATCGCTTTGGCTAGGATCTTTGTTTCCGCTCCGATCTCGATCGTGGCAACGGGACCGCGCGCCACCAGCATTCCTTTTTCAGATAGGGCAACAGCGGCGGGGACGAGTTCGCCGAAGGTGCCATCCCCTCGCCGGGAGGGTTTGCCGGTCATGAGATTCTTTTGGTTGACGACCCGCTCGTGATGCTGGACGCGCTCGACGAGTTTCGCCGATTTATTCAAGGCGATCAGGTCTTCGTAAAGCTGGGACGCAACCAAGTCGCCCAGGTTCGACTTGCGGTGTCGATAGGGCTTGCCTTCGAAAAGGCTGCGAAATGTTTTGAGGAGCGAGTATTTCTCTTCGGTCATCGCTTCACGCGCAGCGTCGCGTTGGTGGCTCCCACTTCTCGCGGCATCGCGGTAGCAAGACGCAGTCTTTGCTCGGCAATCTTCAAATAGGTTGGCTCGATTTCGTTGCCAATGCTGTTTCTGCCGGTGGCGATGGCTGCCAGGCTGGTTGTGCCCGTCCCGAGGAAAGGGTCAAGAATGGTGTCACCGGCGAAGGAGAAGAGTTTTATCAAACGGGCGGCGAGGCTTTCCGGATAAGGGGCGGGATGGCCTTTGCGGGTCGATTCCCCTTTGATGTC
>JACCZO010000495.1 GCA_013695925.1 Chthoniobacterales bacterium | reverse complement strand
TGCTCGCACCCGTCACCGGATTAGTAGAGTCGTCGGCGATGAATCGGTCCGGTATCTTGGGCGGATCGAACTGAGTCGGATACCGAAACTCCCGGACGATCTCGATAACTGCGCGTTGACCGCTCTTCGTAGTAACGCGGGGGGCGGAGAGGAGGTCGACGCCCTTTTTCTGGTTTAACGCCCTAACGACTACTTGAAATTGCGGATCAGTGAACACCCCGCTCAAACCGAAGATGCCGGGCGCGAGTGAACTGGCACCGGGAATGCCAAAGAGGAGCGCATCGAGCGCATTCGCGGTAATGGCGAGTTGACCGCTGCGATTGCCGCCAGTAACCGGAAAAGAGCCGACCGGTTGTCCGCCTGGGGGCACGAATGGAAAATTGGCCGGGTCGATCACCGGCCCGGTGCCGGAGGTTCCGCCGCCCCCAAAGACCCGCTCGTTGCCGATATTGAATTGCCCAAGGAGCCAATCGAAACCAAGCTCTTTCAGGTTGTTTTGACTGATCTCAACGAATTTCGCTTCAATTTCGACCTGCTTCGGACCTGAGACATTGGCCTGCTCAACCAAGGCGTCGACCAGTTCGAGATTTTCCTCCGTGTTGCGCACAATCAGGCGGCTGCTCTGCGGCAGGAAATTCGCGCTCGTTCCGGGCGGGAATGGAACGCCCTGATCTTTCAGGAAATCGAGCGCGGTCTGCCGGTTAACGAGTTGCTGACCGCCGGTTGATTCCTGGGTGTCCTTGCCGGTGCCGGTCGTGCCGACGCGAGTCGGTCCTTGATTGAGCGAGTTAGAACCGACGTTGACCGTGCTGCTAATGAAGCCGGGTGGGACCCGATATTCCTTCGTAAACAGATCGCTGCTCTGTTCGTTGATCGGAATAACCGAGATGGCGTAAGGCTCGACTTCACTTACGAATGCTGAAAATGATTCGCTAACAAATGAAAATACCAGTTTGCGGCGGTCGCGACTCCGGCGATCAAGGGCGAGAATCTGCTTGCACCCCTCCGGATTGATTTGTCAATCTGGGGAGGTGGAGGCTCAAACAACAACCGCGACGACGATCCCCACGCAGCCCCAGTCCGACCAAATGCCCAAACTGCTGAGGCACCTGCGTTGGGTGGAATTTGTGCTTGTGGTGGCCATCGCGCTGTTCTTGCTCGTATTGGCAGTATTCTTAGGCGCTTGGGTAATTTGGGGTTGTGGCGACGCGATTCATTCTCGCCTCATTCAAACTATAAAGGGGATAAACACAGGATGGAGAGTATCCCTGCTGCTTCTCATCCCCTTGTTCTTTCGCCCGATCTACAAGTTTCTTTGGGGATTACACGAGGGTCCACTAGGTATGAAATCGGGTCTGCAAGCGCGCCCTTCCGAGAAGCCGGTAGAGGGATATTCGGACGAAAACGCGGCAAAAGGGTAATAAAGACTATGCCTGTCGTATTACTGAAGCCGCATCAAATGGTGACTCCGTGGTTTATATATCCAAATAACAGTAAATGCCGACTATATCTCGAGGCCACCGAATCTGTTGATGTAATAGTTTGCAAACCAGACCAAGTCAAAGCCTTAAATTCAACTGCCGCCGCCGGCATAGCGGGAGCGTTGTATTATTCAGGAAAGACTGTCCTGGATGAGACTCTTACTCTGCCTGAAGCGTGGAGATCAATCGGGGGGTGGCATTTGATTATTGGAAATGCCGGAGGAGCATCGAGAGATATAGCAGTAGCTGTCTTTTATTTTGTGTTTCCCGTAGCTTAAGCTGCAACTGTTTTTACCAATTCTGAGTATGGCAGCTTTGCCGCATTAACCAACTTCGTGAGCGTATCTCGAAAGATGTATTCGTTCTTCCGATTGTTAAACCGATGTTCCAGTTCGTCCAGATAGGCGTGGAGATGTTTGATGCTTACCTTATGATAACTGCCGATAATCGAGCGCTTCAAGAGGCTCCAGACGCTTTCCATTCCGTTAGTGTGAACGTCGCCACGAACCCATTCCTCCGCGCTATGGCAAACGCTTTCGTGGCGCGTGTCCATATCTTCAATTCCCCAATAGGCCGGAAGCTCATCAGTGTAGATCGCCTCAGTGTCGGGTGCGGGGTTGTCGTGAATGAACTGGTGAAGCGTGCCCGAATGAGACTCGAAAGGCTAGGTGAGTGTTTTCGGGCTGAATACCTGCGCCCGACAATCGCACGTGGTGATAAGGCAGATCACCACGAAGGCGAACCACAAGCCGAGCAATCCGAAACCAAATACGCCGAGTATGGCGTCGCTCACTTAGCATCTTTTCCCGGGGCTTCTTCCGTTCCGCCTTCTTGGCGGGAAACATTTTTTTTATTGACAGTTATTCAACGCTCTGAGAGAACAAGTGCCTTAAACCGCCAATACACCTCAAATCGACTCAATTGCCGCCGATCACAATCACATGAAGGTTTCTAATAAATTTGCCCTTCTCGGCCTCGTTGTGGCCGCGGCAGCCGCAATGTTCGCAGCATCGGCCAGGGCACAAAGCGTCGCATATGACAATACGGCGACATTCACCGGGTCCGGCGTCACCCACGGTGGGGCAACCGGCGGTGGTGCATTCGCCAATTTTGGCTGGCAAATTACCGCCGAGGCTCCAATTCCAGAGCCGGCCAGTTTCGTGCTCTTCGGGTTCGGCGGCATGGCTCTTCTGCTAGCAGGCCAACGGTTCCGCCGCCGCCGCTAGCAGCAGCGATAACGCGCTGCTGGATGTGGATCGCAGGATAGAGCCGTTTCTCGACCAGCGAACGGTCGAGATGCAG
>JACCZO010000452.1 GCA_013695925.1 Chthoniobacterales bacterium | reverse complement strand
GGTCATGCTCGTGGCGGTTCTCGGCGGTTTGTTAGGCATTCTCATGATGATCCCGCTCCGGCGCGCGCTCATCGTCGAGCAGCACGGTCTCCTCAAATACCCCGAGGGCACGGCCTGCGCCGAAGTGTTGAAAGCCGCCGCCTCGCGGGAAGGGCTGGATGAAGTCGCGAAACCAGAGGACGAAGCGGCCAGCGGCGGGCGGACTATTTTCGCGGGCTTCGGCATCGGTTTCCTTTACCAGGCAGCCATGGGCGCGTTTCGGATGTGGAAGGACACGCCGGAGAAAGTTTTCGGCGCGCCCTTCAAGGCCGGTTCTATCTCGGCCACGATCGAGCCGGCATTGTTAGGCGTGGGCTATATCATCGGGCCGCGGATCGCTTCCATCATGTGCGCGGGCGGTGTCCTCGCCTATCTCGTCCTCATCCCGGCGATCAAGTTTTTCGGCGAAGGCGCCACCGCGATCCTCGCCCCCGGCCTCATCCCGATCAGCCAGATGGGGCCGGACGAGATTCGCGGCGCCTACGTCCTTTACATCGGTGCCGGCGCGGTCGCGGCGGGTGGCATCATTAGTTTGTTTCGCTCCCTCCCAACCATCTGGCACGGATTAAAAGGCGGCCTGAGCGATCTTCGGGGCGGCAAGGCGCAAAGCGCCAACGCGCCGCGGACCGACCAGGACTTGTCGATGAAGTTCGTCATCGGCGGTTGCATCGCCCTCCTCCTCGTCATCATGGTCGTGCCGCAGCTGCACCTGCAGTGGAACCTCCTCGGTGCGCTCCTCATCGTCGGCTTTGGTTTCCTCTTCGTGACCGTCTCCTCCCGCCTCACGGGTGAAATCGGATCCTCCTCCAACCCGATTTCCGGCATGACCGTCGCGACGCTGCTCCTTACCTGCCTCGTCTTTCTTTTCGTCGGCTGGACTGGTCCGAAATATTTTGTCACCGCGCTCTCGATCGGCGGCATCGTCTGCATCGCCTCTTCCAATGGCGGCACCACTTCGCAGGATCTGAAGACCGGTTTTCTCGTCGGCGCGACCCCGCGCTTGCAGCAGATTGCCATCCTTGTCGGCGCCCTTGCTTCCGCGCTCGTGCTGGGGCCGATCCTGCTGAAACTGAATGACGCCTACACCGTTTACGTGCCGGCCACGAGCTTCCAGAAAGTCGAAGCCGGCGCCACGCCGCCGCGGGTCCAGTCGGCTAGCCTGCCGGCCTTCACGGATCAACTGAAGCCGGACACGACCGGTAATTACCGCATTCTGAAAAACGAAAAGGGCGGCGTGAACTCCGTCGTCTCCGGTCTCGAGCCGGGCGATTACCTGGTCAACGAAGCGGGCGAAGTCGTTTACAAGATGCAGCGCAACTTCCCGGCTGATCTGCGCGCGCCGGCCGATGCCGAGCTGGGCACTCCGGAAAAAATCAAGGGCGCGCAAGCCGCGACCAACCCCGAAAGTTATCGCGTCTGGCAGCGGATCGATCCGGCGGGCGGACCCGCGCAACGCTATCTCGTGAATGCCCAGGGCGAGGCGATCTACCTCGTGGATCCAGGCATCAACGGCACCCATCGCACCCGGCCCGACGGTTCCTCGGTGGAAAAATTCGATGCGCCCAAAGCGACCCTCATGTCTTACATCATCAAGGGAATCCTGAGCCGGAAATTGCCCTGGGCCCTGGTTTTGTTAGGCGTGATGATCGCGATCGTGCTCGAGATGAGCGGCATTCCATCACTCGCCTTCGCGGTCGGCGTTTATCTGCCGCTCTCGTCTTCCAGCCCGATCTTCATCGGCGGCATGATTCGCTGGCTGGTCGATCGCTGGTTGCGCAAACAAAAATTCAAGGATCACGATCTCTCGACCGACGAACTGGTCGCGGAAGGCGACAAGAGTCCCGGAGTATTGCTCGCCTCGGGTTACATCGCGGGCGGCGCTCTCGCCGGCATCGTCATCGCTTTCATGGCCGGCGTCCCGCGCCTGGTCGGTATCCGGCGCCAGGTGGAAGAGTGGTCGACCGCGCACAATCCGTTTTTCGCCGGGGCGAATGCGGATCTGCTCGCGCTCGTTCCCTTCGCGGTCCTTTGCGTCATGCTTTACCTCGTCGGGCGCGATCTTCTGCTCGCGGGCCAGAAACGGAAAAGCCTAACGAACGCGGGACGTTAACTGAGCTGCGAAGAACGCAGCGCCCCGGAAGCAGTCCCTTCATTCGCTGCTCGCCACGGCCGCGAAACTGCATTTAACATCCCGGCCGCACGATGGAGACCCTGACCGAAGAAGCCCCGCCCCCGACGAAGCCGTCGGCCGTGCGCCGCTTTTCCGCGCCGGTCCTGGCAGCGGTGGTGATTTTCCATCTTCTCTTCGGCGGCGTGGCGGCGGTCTGGGTCGTGTCGCGCTACAGCGCGGCGCGCAAGCTCACCTTTAACGCCGGCCCGAAATCGCCCAACCCGAGCGAGCGCGCGCTCGAGCACCGCGTCCAGTTGCAGAAAAAAACGCAATCGACCAGCGCGCCACCGGCGGTCCCGAGACGCGTCCTGACCACCGGTATCTCCAAGGTGAC
>JACCZO010000370.1 GCA_013695925.1 Chthoniobacterales bacterium | reverse complement strand
TCAAGAACCCAAAACTCGATTCCATCTTTCAACGATTGCGGGAGCAATCCGGCCATCGCTTTGTGCAACGCGAAGGCGCGATCGTGAAACTTTACAGGAACCTCCGGCGCGGCGGGACGGCGGCCATCCTGGTCGACCTGACCGTGCATCCGCGCCGGCCCTCGGTGCCGATCGACGTCCTCGGTCTAAAAATGTCGGTCACCTACGCGCACGCCTGGCTCCATCTTCGCACCGGGTTGCCGATCGTGCCGGTGCACCAGGAGCCGCTCCCGGGCGGCCGTTGCCGGGTCGTCTTTCACCCCAAACTCCAGATCCCTGAGGGGGCGAACGAGCAGAAGATCGCGCAACTCTGCTGGGATCAATTCGAGCCGGTCGTCCGGCGCAATCCCTCGCCCTGGCTCTGGATGTACAAGTCCTGGCGGTTCCGGCCCACGGGAACGACGCAGCGCTATCCCTTTTATTCCCACAGGGTCCCGAAATTCGATCAGGCGCTTGCCGCCGTGGGACCGTCCGGGCGTTGATGGGGGCGCGCTTTTTTACCACCACGAAGGGCACGAAGAGCACGAAGGATTTTGGAGAGGGGCAGGCCGGGTAGCGCACACGTCTCGTGTGCTGGTCGCGCTGTCCCAGCGCGACGAACTTTTCTTTACCGCGCCGTGATTTTTCCCTGAGCGCAAGCGTCGCGCAAAGTGCGCGACGGTGGCACACCGCAGGAAACGGCTCGAACGCCCATCTCCTTCGTGTCCTTCGTGTGGAAACGTCGCGCATCGCCAGCCGCGTCCATTCCCAATCACACCCGGAACAGGACGAAGTCAGGAAACGGCTTGAATGCCCTTGTCCTTCGTGGTGGAAACGCCCCCTACGGGCCGGGCGGCGGCGCGGCGTTCTGCGCCGGATCTTCGAGAAGCGATTGATTGAAAAACTCCGGCGCCTTTGCCGGCTCGCCTTTGAAGAGTTTGACCAGCGCCGCTCCCAGTTGTGCCTGGTATTTGGTGAATTTATCGACCGCATAATCGAGCCGGGCCTGGATCGTCTGCCTCGTCGCGCGGGTGTAATACATCAGCCCGCCCGGAAAAATCTCCAGGTATTGGGCCGAAGTTTCGCCAAAAGTGCTGCGCACCAGTCCTTCGCGCTGACGGATGGTGGTCTTGAAAAGCCGGAGCGCGTCATCCTTCGTCAGCGTCCCGCCGACCTGCGTGCCGAGCTCTTCCGCCCGGGCCGAGAGGGCGGCGTCGAAGGGATCGAAAGCGCCCTGGGTCGCTGTCACCATGGCGGTGAGGGTGCCGGCCTGCGGGCCGCTCGCGTTGTGCGAATTCAATTTGCCGAGGTGATCCTCGACAAAGATGCGGAATTCTTCCGCCGCGATCTGGCGATCGTCGAACGGGTTTTCGAAGTAACGAGCGATTCTGATCATGAGTAATTCCTTCCGGTGATGCCGGGAGCCCCGGGGCACCCAGCGTTTGGGAGGTAATTAGCTTAAAGCGTGCCCAGTGCAGAAAAGTTCAGCGAAAGGCGCATCCCTGCCGGTGGCAGGATGAAAAATCGCACGATGCCATGCAGCATTGCCGGAGACGCTGCAAAAAAAATTGGAGTTTATCCGGCATCGCTCGCAGCCGGGACCAACCGAAACCAGAAACATGCTCTGGAGGGAAGCGCTTCGTCGCTTCCGGGAACGTCGAGTGGGCGTTTCTTGCAATCCACGCTCTCCGCCGCGGCACCGACAACGCGGTGCCCTCCCGGCGCTTTCCCGGGTTGAGGATTAATGATCGCATCCCGGAGAAACACGGCCGTGAAGATCAGAACCTTATTACGCCAATAATTAAATTAAACAGGCTTGACTAACCCCCGCCGCCTCTGTTCTCCTCGCGCTCGCAAGCTGACATACCCCATGAAATCGCGTTTTCTTTCGACCCGCCTCGGCGTCAGCCTTCCCGTTTTTTCGACCAAATCGGCGCGCAAACTAGCGTGCCATTTGTTAGTCTGGCTTATTCCTTTCTCCGCAGAAGTGGCCGATGCGGCCAGCGGCAC
>JACCZO010000359.1 GCA_013695925.1 Chthoniobacterales bacterium | reverse complement strand
TAAAGAATCCGGCCGCACTGCTCGCAGCTCACGATCTCCAGGCCGCCCTTTACGTGAACGGAAGTCGCGGTCGTCACTTTCATGTGGCAGCCGGTGCAGAATTCGTGCTCCAGCGCGACCACGGCCGCGTCGCCTTTGCTGGCGAAAAGCCGGTTGAAACGGTCGAGCAAATCTTCATCGACTTTAGCGGCCAGTTCTTCCCGCTCCTTTTTTAAATCTTCCAGCCGGGTGGTGAGCGTCGCCTGCTTTGACTCAAGGTTCGCGACCTGCTTCGCAATCGATTCCTTGGCGGCGGCAGCCTGCTTTGCCTCGACCGCGATTTGCGCCTTCAGAACGTCGGCCTGTTCCATCAATTCCAGTTCCTGGTCTTCCAGCGTGCTGATCTCATTTTGATAGCGCTCGATCTCGCGGCCCATCGCGGAAAATTCGTCGTTCTTGCGCGTCTCATATTGCTGCGTCTTGAGCCGCGCGATGCTCTCGCTGCGCGTCCCGACATCGAGCTCGAGGCGTTTCTTCTCCACCTCGATGTGACGGGCCCTGTCCTTCGTTGCCTCGAGGCTGGCGGAGGCGGCGGCGACCTGGGCCTCGAGCGATTTGCGCTCCTGCGGCAGGCTCTTCAGTTCCGCTTCCACCTGACGAATTTTCTGAGCGCGATCCTGCAGGATGAGGAGTTGCTCCAATTCGACTTGCACGCGCGCATGTTAGGAGGGCGCGGAGGCGGCGTCAATTGCCGGTCGGCACGCGCCCGAGCACAATGCAGGCATTGATCCCGCCGAAGCCGAAGGAGTTGCTCAAAATATGATCGACCTTGAGCTCGCGCCCGTGCTGCGGGACGACGTCGAGATCGCAGGCCGGATCGGGATTTTCCCAGTTCAAGGTCGGCGGCACCCAGCCGCGATCGATCGTTAGGGCGCAAAGCGCCGCCTCGATCGCACCGGTCGCGCCTAACGGATGGCCGGTGTAGGCCTTCGTCCCGCTAACCGGGATCTGGTAGGCGTGCGCACCGAAGACTTCCTTGATCGCCATCGTCTCGGTGCTGTCGTTGAGCTGGGTGGAGCTGGCGTGCGCGTTGATGTAGTCGATCTGCTCCGGAGCGAGGCCGGCGTCAGCCAGCGTCTCGCGCATGGCGCGGATGCACGACTCGCCCCCCGGGAGCGGCGAAGTCATGTGAAAGGCGTCGTTGTTCAGGCTGTAACCGAGGACTTCAGCATAGATGTGCGCGCCACGAGCGCGGGCGTGCTCCAGTTCTTCGATGATGAGCGAGGCCGCGCCTTCGCCCATGACAAATCCGTCGCGTAACCGGTCGAAGGGCCGGCAGGCGTGCGCCGGGTCCTGCTGGCTCATCGTTTTAATGAAAGCGAAGGCACCAAAGGTAAGCTGGCTGAGCGGCGATTCCGCGCCCCCGGCCACGATGACGTCGGCGAAATCATCCCGGATATAACGGAGCGCTTCGCCGACGGCGATGGTGCCGCTGGCGCAACTGTTTGAATTCGTGGTCCCCGCCCCGCGGAAGCCAAACTCGATCGCGATGTTGGTGTGAGCCGAGCCGCCGAAGACCTGGAGCGCCAGCGTCTGGTTGACGGCGCGGCTGCCCTTTTTTAAAAAATGCGCATGTTCGGATTCGGCATTCGCGATCCCGCCTAAGGCCGTCCCGAAACTAACGCCGATGCGATGCTGCGGTTCTTCCCGCGACCATTCGATGCCGGCATCATCGAGCGCGAGTTTGGCCGAGGCGACGGAAAACTGGGCATAACGATCGAGCCGTTTCAGGCGCTGCGGCGGGAAAAATTTTTCTGGCGCCCAGGCCGGGATTTCGGCCGCGCAATGCGCATTGAAGATCGAGCTGTCGAAACTTTCCAACCGGCGAATGCCGCCCCGCTCCGCGCGCAGCCCCTGCCAGAATTCATCCCGTCCGATGCCGACAGCAGTGATGGGGCCGAGGCCGGTAATGACGGCGCGACGTTTTGGCTGACCCATGAAGTGGATTCGACTCTCAGCCTTTCCGGGATGCTGGGACAGGAGGTTTTTCGAGATGCGCCTTCATTGCCCGCAAAGTCTGGTTCGCGACGTGATGGATAAAGAAGCCCCCAATGATCGGCTCGGCGATCGGGGCCAGGGCCGCGACCCGAAAGCGCAGGACGTGCGCGATCTCCACCAAAACGCCGAGCGGCGTCTCCTGGAAGGTCCAGATCACTTTCATCCCACGGGTGAATTTTTTCAGATGCAGGAAACGCAGCTCCATCCGGTCGCGATCGACCACGAACTCGGAGGTCCATGAAATCGGGATGCCGGAGCGGAGCGCTGCCATCTCGACGATGCTGCGCTGGGCGTTTCTCTCCAGGAAACGGATGGAACGGTAATGGGGCAGGATGCGGGGCCAATTCTCGAGGTCGGCCGCAGTCTCGAAGATCGCGTCGCGCGGAGCCTGGATAATGATGGAATTGCCGATCTGCATGATTCGTCTGAAAAAGAGTCTCAGGATAAACTGCGGAAGATACCGCGCAACGAGTGGGACGAGAGTATGGCCCTGGAAATTCGGAACAAAGGTGAAAGATGCGAAAAATCGCCTCACCCCAACCGATCAAGCCTCCATCTGGGGCTACGAATGCACCTTCTGCCCAAATTGCGGCGGCGAGCTGGTGCGCCGCCCACGCACCGACGGCGCGGTGCTCTCCAGGGTTACTTCGCGTAGCGCAGCTTGTATTGGAGAAAGCATTCTTCGCCTATTGTCCGCAGCTCGACTAACGAACAGCGGACGCTGGCCGGGAGGAAGCTCGCGCCGCGCCCGGTGAGGGTGGGCGCATCTTTCCCGCCGAAGATGTAGGGCGCGATCGTAAGATTGAGTTGATCGACCAGTTGCAATTCGAGCAGTCCGCGAAACAATTCCGCACCACCCTCGCAGGCGACCCGGCGCACGCCATACTCGCTGCGCAACACGCGCAACATGCGCGCGAGATTGACGGTGCGGGCTTCGCTGAGACGCAGGGTCGCCTTGTCACGCAACGCCACCTGGTATTTTCGCGGCATGCGCGTGGTCGAGAAAATGACGATGCGCGAGAAATCGGTTTTAAAAATATTGAGCGCGGGATCGATTCGGCCTTCGTTGGAGACGATCACGCGCAACGGGTAGGGCGCCTGCCCGCGGGCTTCGCGCTCGGCCCGCATTTTCGGATCGGGCAGGCCGAGCCGGACGTTGTCGTGCGCGAGGGTGCTGCGCCCGATGAGAACGGCCTCGCCTAACGACCGCATGCGCAGGAGGTGAAGCTTGTCTTCGCGCGAGGTGAAATCGACCGGCGAGAAAGTGCGGGTGGTGATTTTGCCATCGACCGTCATGGCGAAAGTCGCGGCGACCAGCGGACGCGTGCGCCGAGCAATGTGGGAGGGGCCTTTGCGCCCCGATGACTTGGCGCGTGGCATTGCCCTGGCAGATCGGGGCGCAGAGGCCCCTCCCACATTGGGTGGCTTGCCCACCTTACTCGCTTTCGGTGATTTCATGCTCCAGCGTCGCCACTTCTTTGCGCATCTCGCTCAGCTTCACGTGTCCGGCCTGCCCGCTCGGTTTGTAGAAGAAATAGACAATCCCGCCCGGCGCGGAACAGACCAGCATCACGAGGAAACTCATCGACCCGATCAGGACCGCGACCGCTTCCGGCACCCCGCAAAGACCGTGCAGCATGATCTGGAAAATTTTCTCGCGCAGGCCCACTCCGGCGAAACTGATCGGCAACGACGAAATCGTGCGCTCGATCGGCATGATGGCGAAGAAATCGATCACCGCGACTTTGGCCCGAAAGGCATACGCGACACAGAGAAAGGTCGCGAAAGTCGAGAGATGCGCGACAAGCGAAGCGCCGAAGGCCGCCAGGGTGGCGCGCCAGTGGTGCGCGTAAAGATGATAAGCAGCCGAAAGCTCGATCAGTTTCTCGCGCCCGGGGAATCGCTGCGGCAATTTGTGCGCGAGATTCGCCCCGCTTACGACAAACGAGGTGAGCAGCATCAGGACGGCGCTGCCGAGGACGGCGAGCAAGACCCAGACGAGATGCCGGGTTTCGGGAAGCTGGGTCAGCCAGCGGTAGCGTAACCCAATCAAAATGCCGGTGATGGCGATCAGGGCGACCAGCCCGACCATGCGATCAAAGACCACCGCGAGGAGCGCGCCGGTCGCTTTGCCCGGCGTTTCCTTGAGCAGCAGGTAGCTCTTCATGATGTCGCCGCCCGTCCCGCCGGGCAGGAACTGGTTGTAAAACATGCCGATCAGGAACAAACCCGAAACGCGCGGCAGGCTGAGATGAATCCGCTGCACCTTGAGCAAAATGTGCCAACGCACTGCGGCCGCAAATTCGACCATCAGATAGGCGAAAATCGCTCCCGCGACCCAGCGATAATCCGCGCTCCGCAACGCCACGCCCATCTGCGCGCGCTTCTGCGGATCGTGAAAGACCCAGTAGAGGACTGCGAGCGTGACTGCGATCTGGAAAACGGCCGCGAGAATTTTTTTCATCTACCGAAATGCTCCTCCCAGGCGGCGACCGAACGGCGAATCTCCTCCACCGTTTTGCGCGGGCTCATTTCCCAGACAAAAAGACAATCCGGCGAAAGCAGCGGGATGAGTGTCGCCAGTTTTGCGCCGCCGGCAAAAGGCGGTTGATGATCCTGCGCCGGCCAGATGCAATCCTGCACGTGACAGCCGAGCGTGCGCGGTCCGATTGCGCGCAGCCATTCCTCGTGATCGACGAAGCCCAGGTTTTCCTTGATCTGGATGTGGCCGATGTCGTGCCAGTAGCCGACCTGCGGCGAGTCGAGCTCGTCGAGCAGCGGCGGAATTTCGCGTTCGCTCGGAATCTCCTCGTAGCCGCGTCGGCCCTCGATCCCGAGCCGGACGTTTTTCGCCGCCGCATGTTCGATGATCGGCTTGAGGCATTCCTTCACTTTTTCGAGACAAGCGGGTGCGGCCGCTTCGCGTTTCGCGACCGCTTCCACCTTTCGTCGCACATATTCGCGCGAAAACATCTCGCCCGCTTTGGCGAGCGCGATCAACGGCTCCGTGACCGGCTTGATCGACACCCTGCCGAGATGCAGGACGACGAAAGGCGCCCCGAGGCGAGCGGCGAAATCGATCGTCTGCAAAGTCTGCTTGACCGCGCGCTGCCGCTCCGCGGCTGAGCTGCTCGAGAAAGTGTAGCAATCCGGCGACGCACCCATGACCTCCACCGGGAGTGGACAAAAATTATGCAGGCTGCTGAAACGCACTTCGCCCGCGTCGAACATTTTCTGCACCCCCGGCATGAGCGAAATCCGGGTGCCGTGCCCGAGCTCGATCAGGTCGAAATCGAACTCGCCCTGAATCTCGCGCAGCATCTCGTCGCCCGCGGTATGGCGACTGGAGTTCCAGCAGGTCGAAAAAGAAAGCATGCAAAGTTGCCTAACGAATTCTTAGGAGACGGCGACCGCTTCCGGCGCGGGCGAGCCGCTGAGGGCCGCGGGTGTTTCATTCAGTCTCCCGCCAATCCGGCTGAGCACGAAAAGCGCGGTGACTCCGTAGCCGATCGCGGAAGCGGCCAGCGCGGTTCGCATCCCGATCGCATCGGCCAGGCTGGTCACACCCAGGCCGGTCACCGGCATGAGCCCGAAAAAGGCGAGCCCCATCACGGCCGAGACGCGGCCGCGCAGGTGGGAAGGCGCACGCTCCTGCACGATGGTGTTCGAGAGACCAAAGATGAGCGACAATCCGAACGAAACCGCCACCAGCGAAGCGGCGGCCCAAGCAAAAACATTCGCCCGGCTGAGGCACAGCACGGCGAACGTCACTGCCAGCGTGGACGCTGCCATCCAACCGAGGCGGCGAGACCGCGAAATCGACACGAGCGTGATCGCGCCGAAGACCGACCCGACGCCGGACGCCGCCATCAGATATCCGAGGCGATCCGGGCCCATGTGCAACACCTCGCGGACGTAGAGCGGCATCATAACCGAAACGGTCGGGAAAATAAAAATGGTCATCGAAGCGATCATCCCAACCATCGCGAGGCTCGGCTTGTCCGAACGGACATAACGGAAACCATCCTTGATCCCGCTCGCGCGCTGCTCCTCCTCTTCCTTGCTGCCGACGGCGCGCGGCGGGAGAGAAAGGAGCGCGACGATGAGGGCGAAGAAAGTGAAGGCGTTGGTGAAGAACGCCGTCGCTGCCCCCCAAAGGCCGACGATAACCCCGCCCACCGATGGACCAACCAGCCGCGCACAATGAAAGACCGCGCGATCGAGGGCAACCGCGCCGGCAATTTCCTCGCGCTTGACCAGCTCCGGGACGAGCGCAGAAAGCGCCGGATGTTCAAAAGCGAAAGCCATGCCTAACAATCCCGCGACCGCGATGATGTGCCAGATCTGGATTCGCCCGGTAAAAATAAGAAAGCCGACGACCACCGCGAGCGCGATCTGCACGACCTGGGTCCAGATGAGGATCTTGCGCTTGTCGAAACGATCGGCCGCCGATCCGCCCAGCATGGTGAGGAAAATCATCGGCAAACCGGCGGCGAAGTTGACCATCCCGAGCATGATCGCCTTGTTCGTCATGGTGCTCATGACCCAGCCTTGGGCCATGATCTGCATCCAGGTGCCGGTATCCGAGATGGAGGTGCCGATAATGTAACGGCGGAATGGTCCCGGCCGGAGCAAAGCGAGGGTGCTGCTTCCCCAGGGTTTGGTGCCGGCGCTCATCGGACGAAACAGATAAGCGGTGAAGAGTGGAGCCGCAATGTGGGAGGGGCTTTTGCGCCCCGATCCGAGGAAACGTCGCCACCCATCGGGGCGCAAAGGCCCCTCCCACCTTTCGGCGAGCAGTTTCTTGATTGCGCTCCAGGTAAAGGATTGTAGGGCCTTCGTCCGGCTCATCACCCGCCCCGCCCCATGCGATGCGCTTTGGAGCGAGCCGGCCTCGCCTTCGCGCACGACAACTCCCGGCGTCGCCATCGAGCCGGGAATGATTCCGAGCACGCCCGCGCCCGCTGGGGTGGCGCCTTTGCGATGCACGATCACTTCGCGTTCCGTCCCGGCCACAACGTGCCTCTCTTTCCAAGCAAAATTTTGGTGGCGATCTCCAGCGCCGGTTCTTCGCCTAACGAACGCGCGATATGGTGATGGACCTGCGCAGACTTTTGCGACAGCTTTGGAGTGCGACGCGTCTTCGCGTCGCTTTTCGGGCGCGGGGCTCTCCCCTAAAGCGGTGCGCGGACGCACCGCACTCCGAAAGCCGAAAGCTGGCGCGAAATTAGAAGTCGTCGGGCACGTTGAAGGCTCCGAAGTCGACGAAGTGATTGCCACTCCCGCTCGTGCCGAGCTGCGACCAGGCCTTGTCCCGCAGCCCTTTGGTCACGGGCGACACACTCCAGTCGTCAACCATGAAGGACGTTGTCATGGCAGGTCTCGAAATGGGTGGCCACCGTGGGTAACGACGAAAACAGGCCGTTACTCGCGTTCTTCGATCGGCGCGACTTTTTTGCCGACCGGTTCTCCAATATACTCGCTCAGCGGTCGATAAAGCCGATTGTCCTCGAGCTGCTCGAGCACTTGCGCACACCAGCCGGCGCAACGCGCAATCGCGAAGACCGGGGTGAACAAATCGGTCGGGATGCCTAACGAATAGTAAACGGTCGCGGAATAGAAATCGACGTTCGCGTTCAGGTTCTTCTTTTCCTTCATCAACTGCGCGATCCGCTCCGACATCTTGATCCACTTCGGGTCGCCCAGTTTTTCGCTCAGCTTCACCGCCATCTTCTGCAAATGCGGCGCGCGCGGGTCGAGGGTCTTGTAAACCCTATGGCCGATGCCCATGATCTTTTTCTTCTGCGCCAGTTGCTCCTCGATATAGGCGTCGACCTTGTCTTCGCTTCCGATTTCCTCCAGCATCTCGATCACGCCCTCGTTCGCGCCGCCGTGGAGCGGACCTTTCAGGGTGCCGATGGCGGAGGTGATGGCGGAGTAGAAATCGCTCAGGGTGGAAATCGTGACCCGGGCGCTGAAAGTGGAGGCATTTGTCCCGTGGTCCGCGTGCAGGACAAACGCGACATCGAGCGTGTCGGCCGCTTCCTGGGGCTGCACTTCACCGTTGATCAGGTAAAGGAAATGTTCCGCCTCGGTCAGGTCGTCGCGGACGGGCGGGAGCGATTTGCCGCTGCGCGCCCGGTGGAAATAAGCGGCGATGATCCCGATCTTGGCGGTGATGCTGCGCGCGCGGCGTTCGTTGATCTCGCGGGTTGCTTCCTTGTCCATCTCGAGGTCGTAAAGGCCGAGCATGGAGACGGCGGTGCGCATGACGTCCATCGGGTTGGCGGTTTTCGGCGCGCTCTTGAGGAAATCGATCACCCCGCCGGGTAATTCGCGCTCGGCCCGGAGCAGTTTCACGAACTGCGCGAGCTCCTCGCGATTGGGCAATTTCCCTTTCCAGAGGAGATAAATGACTTCCTTGAAGCTGACCTTGCCGGCGAGTTCGTTGATGTCGTAGCCGGAATAAATCAGCTGACCTTTGTCGCCGATCACGTCGCTCAGACGCGTGCTGTTGGCGACGATTCCTTCAAGACCTTTGGCAACGGGCATCTGTCTATCTCCTCTCTTTCAGCCGCGCAATCAAGGTGTCGGCGATCGTCGCGGGAGTTTCCGCAACGGCGATGCCGGCGGCTTTGAGCGCTTCGATCTTGCCCTTGGCGGTCCCTTTCCCTCCGGAAACGATCGCACCCGCGTGACCCATTCGGCGCCCCGGCGGTGCCGTCGCGCCGGCGATGAAGGCGGCGACTGGTTTCTGGCAATTGTCTTTGATCCAGGCCGCGGCTTCTTCTTCCGCCGAGCCCCCGATTTCTCCGATCAAAATCAAGGACTCGGTTTTCGGGTCGTCGTTGAAAAGCTTCACCGCATCGAGATGCGACATGCCGTTGATCGGGTCGCCGCCGATGCCGATACAGGTCGATTGGCCATGGCCACGCGAAGTGAGCTGCCAGACCGCTTCGTAAGTGAGCGTGCCGCTCCGCGAAATAACGCCAACGCTGCCCGGCTTGTGAATGTAGCCCGGCATGATGCCGATTTTGCATTCGCCCGGCGTGATAATGCCGGGGCAGTTCGGCCCGATCAGGCGTGGTTTTTTGCCAATCATCTCGGCCTTCACCCGCATCATGTCGATGACCGGGATGCCTTCGGTGATGCAAATTACAAGCTCCACCCCGGCGTCGACCGCTTCCAGGATTCCATCCGCCGCCCCCGCCGCCGGAACGAAGATCACCGAGACATCGCAACCAGTTTCCTGGCGCGCTTCCCACACGGTATCGAAGACCGGAACCTTGTTGTCGAATTTCTGTCCGCCCTTCCCGGGAGTGACACCGGCGACCACGTTGGTGCCGTATTCCATGCATTGCCTGGCATGAAAGCCGCCCGTGTTGCCCGTAATCCCCTGCACACAAAGCCGGGTGTTTTTATCGACGAGAACGGACATAGAGAATCAGGGAGGACTCGTTAGGCACTCTTGCGCTGATGCACCACCAGCTTGTTTCCGTCTGGATCGCGGAATTGCGCCATCCAGCAGACCGGCGTCTCCAGCTTGTCCAAGTCGAGATTAACGCCGCGCTCTTTCAGCTTCGCGATTGCCGCATCGATGTCGTCGGTCTCAAACGCGACCGTTGTGCCGTCGCGCGATGGTTTCCAGTCGGGATGGCAGCCCACGCCGAGCGTGGTGCCCCCAATTTCATACTCCACCCAGGCGCCCTCCATCGCCGTCATCCCCGGCTTTAGCTCAAGGGTCTCCTGGTAGAATTTTCGCGCCTTTTCCGGGTCGGTCACGGCAATGGCGACAAAAGCGACATCTTTGATCATGAGTTGGTTCCTTTTTCGGTTTTCAATTTGTGGATAATTAATTTGTTCCCGTCCGGGTCCTGGATAAGGGCCATTCGGCAAACCGGCGAGTCCACTTCCTCGAAGGCGACCTTGCGCTCTTTCAGGCGCGCCTTCGCATCCTCCAGGTCCTCGACTTCAAGCGCGGCGCTGGTTCCTTCGTCGGACGGTTTCCAGCGGTCGCCGATACACCCGAGCGCCAGTGTTCCCGACCCAATTGAATATTCCGTCCACATCTCGCCGGTCATCTCGGGATCGGGTTGCAAGCCGAGAACTGCTTCGTAAAAGTCGCGCGCCCGTTTCATATCCGTGACCGGGATGCCGACGAAAGCGATCGCTTGAACCTTCACTTGCCCTCCGCCGCTTTCACGACCTTCTGCGCGGCATCGGCCAAGTCGTCCGCCGCGATCACGGCGAGACCGCTTTCCGCGATTAATTTCTTGCCCGCGTCGACGTTCGTTCCTTCCAGCCTAACGACCAGCGGCACCGGCAACTTCACCGCCTTGACGGCGTTGATGATCCCCTGCGCGATGACGTCGCACTTCATGATTCCGCCGAAAATATTGACCAGGATCGCCTTCACATTCGCGTCCGAGACGAGGAGCTTGAACGCGTTCGTCACCTGTTCCTGGGTCGCGCCGCCGCCGACATCGAGGAAGTTAGCCGGGCTGCCGCCGTAAAACTTGATGATGTCCATCGTCGCCATGGCGAGACCGGCGCCGTTCACGAGGCAGGCGATGTTGCCGTCGAGGCCAATATAGTTGAGGCCGTGCTTCGAAGCCTCGACCTCGCGAGGATCTTCCTCCGCTGTGTCGCGCATCGCGGCGATCTCGGGATGCCGATAAAGCGCGTTGTCGTCGAAATTGAATTTCGCATCGAGCGCCAGGACGTCGCCTTTCTTCGTCACGACGAGCGGATTCACTTCCACCATCGAACAATCCGATTCGATGAAAGTGCGATAGAGCGCACTGAAAAGCTTCGCCGCCGGCTTGATCTGGTCCGACTTAAACCCCAGCTGCTTGGCCAATTTGCGCGTTTGGAAAGGCTGCAACCCGGCGAGCGGATCAACTGGCTCGCGCCTGATTTTCTCGGGCGATTTCTCGGCCACGGTCTCGATTTCGACGCCGCCTTCCGTGCTCGCGACGATCAGGGGCGCCGCGGTCGCACGATCGAGCAGCACGGCAAAATAAATCTCGCGCTCGATATCGGCGGACTCGGCGATGAGCACCTTATTCACGACCCGACCCGCCGCCCCGGTCTGATGGGTGACGAGCGTCTGGCCGAGCATTTTCCCGGCGACATCGCGCGCTTCGGCCGCTGATTTCACCAGGTGCACACCCCCTTTGAAACCATTGGCGAACGTTCCCTTGCCCCGACCACCGGCATGCACCTGTGCCTTGACCACAAGCTCGTTGCTCCCGAGCTCGCGCGCGATTTTCTCCGCTTCCTCAGGTGTGTTCGCGACCTGGCCGCGGGTCGTCGCCGCGCCGAATTTTTCCAGCAATTCTTTCGCCTGATATTCGTGGATGTTCATGCGCGGGGCCGGTTGGACAGACGTGCAA
>JACCZO010000355.1 GCA_013695925.1 Chthoniobacterales bacterium | reverse complement strand
TCGGCCCTGGCCTGCGGGCAATGCCACAGCGTCTGGGCCTTCGACGGGATGGAAGAGAAGATCGATTTCAACCGGCATGGCGGAAAGTTTCGCCCCGGGAAAGACGACCTGGTGCAG
Organism: Chthoniobacterales bacterium; assembly: GCA_013695925.1. Taxonomy (GTDB): domain Bacteria; phylum Verrucomicrobiota; class Verrucomicrobiia; order Chthoniobacterales; family UBA10450; genus Palsa-1392. Next base: position 7,758 of record JACCZO010000355.1, on the reverse strand, counting down.
CGTTTCGTCGTTCAGCCTAACGAACCCGACCACCCCACCCAGAAGGACTTCATTCGCCAGACCGAGCCGGATTTTTTTCGGAACCGTTTCTGGGGCGACGGGATGATCCGGGTCACCGGGCGGGAAATGAACGGCGTGCAGGCTTCGCCCTGCTTTAAGGGCGGAGAGTTTTCCTGCCTCAGCTGCCACGAGATGCACCCGGCCACGCCCACGACGCGGGCCGCGCTTAAAACCTGGGCCTCGAGCGACCAACTCGCGCCGCAGATGGCGTCCGACCAGGCCTGCCTGCAATGTCACCAGGAGATGGCCTCCCGCCTAACGAGTCATACCCATCATGAGATCGGCTCTTCCGGGAGCAGTTGTTACAACTGCCACATGCCGCACACCACCTTTGGCTTGCTCCATGCGATGCGGAGCCATCAGATATCCTCGCCGAACGTGCGCGAAAGTCTCGACCACGGCCGGCCTAACGCCTGTAACCTCTGTCATCTCGACCAGACGCTGAGCTGGACGGCGAACAAGTTGCACGACTGGTATAAACAACCACTGCCGGAGTTGTCCGATGACGACAAAACGATCTCGGCCGCGGTGCAGTGGCTTGTGAGAGGCGACGCCGGCCAGCGCGCCTTGCTCGCCTGGGGGATGGGTTGGGAGCCGGCGCAAAAGATTTCCGGGCGCGACTGGCTCTATCCGTATTTGAGTTACACTCTGCTCGATCCCTACGCCGCGGTCCGGTTCGATGCCTGGAAATCGTTGCAGACCTTGCCTGGCTTTGCTGACTTCAAGTTTACCTACACCGCGGCAGCCGACGCGCTCAGTGAAGCGGTTAAGCAGAGCTATCAGAAATGGTGGAACGAACTGCGCCCGGCCAATCCGAACTTCGATCCCAAGACGGGGCTCGATCCCGAGGGGCGTTTCCAACAGGAACTCTTCCAGCGGCTGCGGCGCGAGCGCGATGACACGCCGATCGTCCTGGCGGAGTGAGCGGAGTTTGAGCCACCGATTTCACCGATTGCTATTCACCGCCTCGCCCGGCCTTCCTCGAAACAGACCTCATCCTCAAAATACTTCGATTTGCCTCTGGCAGAGTCCACAGAGTTACACAGATTGGTATCCAACGCCTTTCCTGGCGAGTGGGTCGTTAGGAACGGCACCGGGCATGTGGAAGGGGAGCAGAAACCGGCAGCCTCGTGCGCTCCTTTCTGTGCCCTTGAAGGCACTTGACATGAAAGTTTGATGCATTAGCATCTGATGTATGCGCACCACCTTGGACTTGGATCAGGATATTCTCCAAGCCGCAAAGGAGCTTGCTACCAAACAGAAGTCCACTGCTGGGAAGGTCATCTCCGCCTTAGTTCGCAGCGCCTTGACCGCTTCTCGAATCACCGCGCACCCAAAAAACGCGGTGCCGGTTCTGCCCCCCAGAGGTGATGTCATCACCCTCGATCACGTTAGGCGATTGATGGACCAGGAAGGCATCTGAGATGCGGGCGCTGCTCGATCTCAACGTGCTCATCGCGTTACTCGACGCCGATCATGTTTTCCATCAGCGTGCTCACAGTTGGTGGGCGACAAATGCCGGCCAGCGATGGGCAAGCTGCCCATTGACCGAGAACGGCCTCGTTCGAATAATGTGTCACCCCGGCTATAGCCAAAGTCTTCGGCTTGCTCCCTCCCAGTTAATCCGGTTGCTGCAAGACTTTGTCGCGCAGAGCGACCATGAATTTTGGCCCGATAATTTGAGCCTGCGCGACACCGCGCATTTCATGGCAGACCGGATTCACGGGGGCCGCCAGGTGACTGATATTTATCTGCTGGGGCTTGCCACATCGCACCAAGGGCGACTGGTCACTTTCGATGAAAGCATTCCTATTACCGCCGTGTCCCGGGCCAAATCTCGCAACCTGCTGGTCATCTGAGAAAGCTGGGAGGCATTCGATCCACAGATTGCGCAGATTTGCACAGATTAACGCCTCATCGTGGGCGGGAGTGCCGTGGCGAACAATGCGGTCGTGGTCCGGGCGATTGGACCGTCGCTTGCGCAGGCTGGGGTGACGAGTGCCTTGGGCGATCCGATATTGGAATTGCATAACGCGACTCGGGAACACGGAACTTTATCGCCGCGCCAAGGCGCCCTTTAGAGCGCGTTCCAGCCATGCGTTGCAATAATCGCCCGGACGATCTGACGGCGTCGCTCCAAAACAACGCTGCCGCGCCCCCGTTTCAACACACCGCGCGGCACCGCGATGATCAAGTCGCACTTGCAAATCGTCTCCCAGTCCAACCCATCAGCTTGGTCGAGGATGACTTCGTGTGCGCGCGCTGGACGGCCCGCGCGGCGGGAAGAACAGTCCAGCACCTCCACGAAATCCTTCCGCACCGCGCGCGCGGGATGGGAGACGATCACCACCGGGTGAACGCCCCACCCGAGGTCCGCTTCGAAAATGTCCCAGGCATTCACGGTTTGGAACCGCGGCGAGCCGCCGCGCGGAAAGCCTGGAAAGCCGCTCCGGCGACCGCCGACTCCTGGCGCGAATCGCCGCCGTAAATCAACTTCACCTGAGCGGTGGTGAGAGGCGGCGGGGTGAGGTATTCCATTTCCTGAGCCTGCATCCGTCGAATGGCTTCACGGACCGCCTCACTTTGATTATTGAAGCGCCCGGCTTTGACCAGGCGGCTGACATAACTTTGCTGTTCTTTGGCGAGTGCGTAACCCATGCATTCAGTGTAGGCCAACTAATGGAGAACGTCTAGCGGCTCACGAGATCGGAACGCGGGGCCGCAGGGGTGCTCCCCGGAGTAGATCGGCGCATGAGAACCGGGCGCGGGATCGAAAAGGCTCGCGCTGACGTATTCCATCTTCTTGCGCTCCGCATCCGTGGCTTCACTCATCAACCTGTGCAATCGGTGAAATCTGTGGCTATTCTTCGCCGACTGGAGACAAGGTTGTCCGCAGATTACGCAGATTTTCGCAGATTAAGATGAAGCATTTCTCGAAGCTCCCCAATATCTGCGGACATCTGCGTCATCTGCGGATGTGCCATTTCCAATCTCCGTGAACTATTCAAATCGGCATCTTCGTTTCGGCTGGGGGGCATTGGCGATTTACGTCTGCCTCGGGATCGGGCTCGAGATGATGCACGGCTTCAAGATCGGCTGGTATCTCGATGTCGGGAACGAAGCGCGCCGGCTCATGTTCACCCTTGGTCATTTTCACGGGACGATGCTCTCGCTCGTTAACATCGCCGCCGGCCTAACGATTCGCGGCGTGGACGGTTTAAAGGTGCGCCCCTCAGTTTCCTTCGCGCTGATCTGGGCGGCGATTCTTCTCCCGGGCGGATTTCTGCTCGGGGGCTTCGTTACCTATGATGGCGATCCGGGCACCGGCGTCTGGCTCGTGCCGCTCGGTGCCTTACTCATGCTCTACGGCGTCGCGGGGTTTGCGCTCGGCTGCACCGGTGTCCAGACGATACCGTCCAAACGAGGCAAGCGGTGATCTTTCGGCCAGGGGCCGGCCCGTTGACATGACTAACTCAGTTAGCTAACTTTGGCGTAAATGACGCAGACCACCATTCACGAGGCGAAAACTCATCTCTCCCGGCTGATCCGCCAGGCGCTCGATGGCGAAGAGGTCGTGATCGCCAACCGCGACAAGCCGCTCGTCCGACTCGAAGCGCTGGCCAGCGCTCGCCCTTCGCAAAAATTCGGCGGACTCAGGCATTGGGCGAAACGGAAGGGGAAAGACTTTAACAGTGCCACGCTGAACCGGGCGATCGAGCAGGACTTTCGCCAGCCGCAGCGGGGCGATCCGCTCCCGTCGAAGTGAAGGGGCTGCTGCTCGATACCCACGCTTTGCTCTGGATGGTGCTGGATGATCCGCGGCTCGTGCGGCGGGCGCGCGCCCGAATCGAAAAAACCCAACGCCTCGTTTATTCTGCCGTGAGTTTTTGGGAAATCGCGCTCAAACTCAGCCGGGGCGGTTTCGAGTTTGCGCTGCCGGATGCCTGGCATGATGAGTTGCTCAGTGAATTGCGGCAGATTGGTTTGACCCGAGTCCAGCTCGAGCCCCACCATTGCCGCCGGCTGCAGGATTTGCCGTGGCATCATAAAGATCCTTTCGACCGGATGCTGATCGCCCAGGCGCAGGCGGAAAACTTTGGCATCATGACGGCGGATGAGCGCTTTAAAGATTATGAAGTCGAAGTGGTTTGGTAGAACGAGGGCGCTTTTCCCGGCCGCGCTGCTCCTGCTTTCTGGAGGCGCGGTCCGGGCGGAGGAGCTGCCTCCGCTCATTCCAAAAGAGGTGATGTTCGGAGACCCGGAACGTTCGCATCCGGAGCTCTCGCCCGATGGCACGCAGCTCGCCTGGCTGGCGCCGGACAAAAACGGCGTCGTCAACGTCTGGGTCGGCGCGAGCAATGGATCTGATGCGCGCGCGGTCACGAACGAGAGTCACCGGCCGATCCAGTGGTATGCTTGGGCGGGCGACGGCAAACACATCCTTTACCTGCAGGACAATGCTGGCGACGAGGTCGATCACCTCTTTCCGCTGACCTAACGAATAAGAATGTGCGCGACCTGACGCCGTTCAGGGGCGTGCGGGCGCAAAATATCCTAACCGATCTGCAGCATCCACGTTTTGTCCTGGTCGCGCTTAACCTGCGCGATCGCCAGGCCTTCGACATGTATCGGATCGATCTCGAGACCGGCGCGGTCACGCTCGAGGCGACCAACCCGGGTGATGTCCTGACCTGGGCGACGGACAACGATTTCGTCATCCGCGGCGCGACCGCTCTCGTCGGCAAAAGTGGCAACTCGATCGTGCGGGTGCGCGACGCGGTCGACCAGCCGTGGCGCGATCTGGTCGTTATGCCTTTTGAGAGCGCGCTTTTTTCCGGGCAGGTGGTGGGCGGTTCGCTCATCGCAGGCTTTGATCCCGACGGAAAGAGTCTCGTCATTCAATCCGCGCTTGAATCGGACAAAGGCGCACTCGTCAGGGTGAGTTTGCGCGACGGCAGGCGATTGGAAGTGCTCGCGCAAGATCCGCAAGCCGATGTCGCGAACGGCGGGCTCGGGGATGGACCGAGCGTTCTGCGCGACCCGGTCACCGACGTCATCCAGGCAGTCGAGTTCGACTACAGCGCGCCGCGTTGGGTTTTTCTCGATCCGAAAATCAAAGCTGATTTCGAGACCATCGGCCAGTTACTGGTCGAACATCACGGCGCGCTGGCGCCGGCGCGGCGGCGCCTTCGATCACGACGAGAAATTGAACCGCGAAGTCTCGCCGCTCTATCACGTCGACAAGATTCGCGATCCCTTGCTCATCGGGCAGGGCCAGAACGATCCGCGGGTCACGATCTCGAACGTGAATGGAATGGTGAAGGCCTGCGCGAGGCGAAACGCGAAGTGATCTATGTGCTGTATCCCGACGAAGGCCACGGCTTTGCCCGGCCGGAAAACAATCGCGACTTTTACGGCCGGGTGGAGGAATTCCTCGCCAAACATCTCGGCGGCCGGGCCGAGCCCTGGAAAAAGGTCGAGGGAGCGACCGCGGAACTTCGCTAAGATGATGTTGTTGCTGATCGATTGGAACTGGGCGGAAAGCGCGCGGCAACTCGGTCAGATTTTCGCCGCGTTTCTTCTTACCCTGCCGATTGCCTGGAACCGTGAGCAGGCAGATCGCGTGATGGGATTGCGCACTTTCCCCCTCGTCGCGATGGCGAGCTGCGGCTTCATGCTTCTGGGGGAAAGCGCGTTTGCGGGCGCTCCGGATGCGCAGGCGCGAGTCCTGCAGGGCATCGTCACCGGAATCGGTTTTATCGGCGCGGGGCGCGATCCTGAAACAAAACGGAAATGTAAAAGGAAGCGCCACGGCCGCGAGCATTTGGAACGTGGGCGCGATCGGCGCGGCGGTCGCGCTCGGGCGTTATGAGATCGCGGTCCTGCTCGCGCTCGTCGATTTCCTCATCCTGCGCTACCTCAGCAGACTGAAACATGAGGATTAACGCGATAGGCTATCGCGCGGAGGGGCGAGGTTTCGCGCGAGGATGGTAGCGCAAGCTTCCAGCACTTTTCCGCAAGCTGGAAGCTTGCGCTACCCTGCTGCGCGTCAGTTTAACCGCCGGAGGGAGCACGAAGGTCTGCGAATTAATGAAAACTACCCTGGTTGTAATCAGCCTTTTCACCTGCGGCAGCTTGTGCGGCGTTGATTCCGCCGCACTCGCGCAACAAGCGCGTGAATGGCGACAGGGAAATGAGAAGGAAATTCTGCGCCAGTTTTCCGAGTTGCTCGCCATTCCCAACCTGCGAGCGACAAGCCGAATATTCAGCGCAACGCCGCAGCGATTCGGGGGCTGCTCGAGAAACGTGGCCTAACGACGCAGTTGCTCACGGTCGAAGGCGGGTCGCCCATCGTGGTTGGCGATCTCGTTACGCCGGGTGCGAAACGCACGATCGCCTTTTACGCCCATTACGATGGTCAGCCGGTCGATCCCGCGAAATGGAAAAGCGACCCGTGGAAACCGGTCATGCGCGACGGCGAGGGAAACGACGTCGACTGGAAAACGGCGAAAACAATCGACCCGGAATGGCGCCTTTACGCGCGCGCGGCGGGCGATGACAAGGCGCCGATCATCGGCATGCTGGCCGCGCTCGACGCCCTGAAGGCAAACGGGATAAAGCCGTCCGTCAACTTGCGCTTCGTCTTCGAAGGCGAGGAGGAGGCGGGCTCACCGCACCTTGCGCAATACCTCGAAAATTATCCCAAGATTTTGCGGCCCGATGCCTGGGTGCTTTGCGACGGACCGGTGCACCAGAGCCGCCAGATGGAACTCTTCTTCGGGGCGCGCGGCACGATCGATCTGGAACTGACGGTCTATGGCCCGGTAAAGGGGCTGCACGACGGCCATTACGGGAACTGGGTCTCGAATCCCATCGTTAGGCTGACGCACCTGCTCGATTCCATGCGGGACGTAAACGGCCGCATCCTGATCGAGGGATTCTACGATGACGTCAAGACAACGAGCGAAGCCGAGGACGCCGCCCTCGCGAAAATCCCGAATGTCGAGGCGGACCTGCGACGCGAATTTCAGATTGGGGCGACGGAAGGCAACGGCCAATCCCTGAACAAGCGGCTGCTCCTGCCCGCGCTCAACGTGCGCGGCATCGAAGCGGGCCACGTCGGCGAAAAAGCCTCGAACACGATCCAGCCCGAGGCGCGGGCTTCGATCGACTTCCGGCTCGTGCCTAACGAGACCCCGGATTCGGTCAAGCCGCTGGTAGAACGGCACCTCGAAGCCCAGGGCTACAGGGTGGTGCACGAGACGCCCGACGCCCCGACCCGGATGAAACATCCGAAGATCGTGCGGCGCGGGTTATCCGCCCGCGCGCACTTCGCTTGATCTGCCGCTCTCGCGCGAGATCGCAGCGCTCATGACCGCCGCGGGGCAAGAGCCGGTGCGGCTTCCGACGGTGGGCGGCAGCATCCCGATGTACCTGTTTCAGCAGCCTGACGACACTCCGGTGATTGGCTTGCCGATTGCAAACCATGACGATAACCAGCACTCGAATGATGAGAATCTGCGGCTGCAGAATCTCTGGGATGGAATTGAGGTCTATGCGGCGCTCTTCGCCTGGCTCCCGCATTACGAGCGGCGCCAAGGAGCGCTTCCCCAGGCGCTGCGCGAAAGGCTGCTGGCAGTCAGTCCGGCGACGATCGACCGGCTCCTGGCGCCGTGTCGTGCCCGTCTGGGAAGCCGC
>JACCZO010000315.1 GCA_013695925.1 Chthoniobacterales bacterium | reverse complement strand
GCCTAACGAATGTGCGGACGACGCTACGCTGTTACGATTCTGCTGCGAACCGCGTAGCGCACCAACTCCGCAAACGAGCCGACTCGCAGCTTCCGCATGATCGTAGCACGATGGGTTTCGACCGTTTTGGCGCTGATTCCCAAAACCGTCGCTGCCTGTTTGTTGCCCTTGCCTTCGGCCAGCAGTTGCACGATTTCACGCTCGCGCGGCGTCAAGCCCTCCACTTTCTCGTTCCCGGCCCCGGAGCGGCCGTCGAGGTAGCGCGCGAAGACAACCTCGGATGTTCTGGTGGTAAAATAGTGTTTGTGCTGACTCAGCGCCGCAATTACCAATCGCAAATACACAGTATCCGCCGCATAAGTTGCACGTTTCCGGCTACAACAAACGGCACATTTCCCGCTATCAACAGGATGTAATGGCTGCCTTTCGCGTATCGCTTGCCCACGACCAGCGACAATCCGCCAGCGCGCTGGGGACTGGAGGGGCTGCCATCTCAACCACCGATAAACCCTTTTGGTTTTAACGAATGTCAAACGCCGCCACACCAAAGCTGAAAGGATTTGCCCGACGACTTCTGGTTTACGAGGCGGCATCGGGCACTCCCGCCGACGCAAAAGATTCCGCGGCCTTTCGCGTTTGTGAAAAACTGCGGAGGCCGCTCGTGAGGCTCGTGGGCGTGGACGGTTTTCGCTCGCTCCTGTCTCGCGCCGTGGCGCTGGCCTGCCGGGAAATCCCCTGGCTCTGTGCGGTGCAAACCAAGGCGGACGGATCGTTCGAGGGTCTGGAAGAACTGGAGGCGAAACTTGACTCGCGTGCGATCACCGAAGGCGAAGTTGTCCTCGTGGGACAATTGCTCGGGTTATTGGTGATTTTTATTGGCCCGGCCCTCACCCTGAGATTGTTGCACGAGACCTGGCCAAAGTGGACGATTTCGAATTGGGAAAAGGATTATCGCTATGAAGAAAAGTAAAATACTGGCGCGCAAGTCACCGAAGAAAGTGAATCCGCCGGAGAAAGTGAAAATCCGCCAACTGCCGACCGGTGTGCGCGGCCTCGACGAGATCATGGGCGGCGGGCTGCCGGAATTTTCCTTTAACATCATCGCGGGCGCGCCGGGTTGCGGCAAAACCACCCTGGCGCACCAGATCATTTTCGCCAATGCGACGGCGCAGAAGCCCGCGCTCTATTTTACCGTGCTGGGCGAGCCCGCCCTGAAAATGCTGTGTTACCAGCAGCAATATTCCTTCTTCGATCCGGCGAAGCTGGGCAAGGCGGTCCGTTTTATCAACCTGAGCCATGTGGTCCTGGAGAAGGATTTGGGCGGAGTGCTGGAAGAAATCGCTCGCGAAGTGCAGGCCTCCAATCCGAGCATGGTGGTGGTGGATTCCTTCCGCACCGTGATGCGCAAAGCGGAGGGCGGGGAAAGCGAATTGGCCGTGCAAGCCTTCGTCCAGCGCCTGGCCTTGCTTTTGACCAGTTGGGAAGCGACCACGTTTCTGATCGGCGAATATTCCGTGGGCGAGATGCGCGACAATCCCGTTTTCACCGTGGCCGACGGCCTCTTCTGGCTCACCCAAAATGTGGAGCGCAATTCCGTCGTGCGGAAACTGCAACTGATGAAGCTGCGCGGGCAGGATTCGGTGCCGGGGCTGCACACCATCCGCATCACTGGCGACGGCTTGCAAGCCTTCTCGCGTACCCTGGGCCTGGTCGGGAAAAAGCCCCGCGCGGCCCGACCGCGTCGTCTTTCCATCGGCATCCCGGAACTCGATAAGATGATGGGCGGAGGCATGCGCGAAGGCGATAGTGTGTTGGTTTCCGGACCTTCGGGGACGGGCAAATCTGCGCTGGCCATGCAATTTCTCGCCGAAGGTCTGCGCCGGGGAGAAGCTGGCATTGCCGCCATCTTCGAAGAACGCCCGGAAGGATATACCGCGCGGGCGCGCGCGTTTGGCCTGAACCTCGATGCGCCGCAAAAAAGCGGAAAACTCGAAGTGCTTTACCTGCGCCCGCTCGATCTCTCGGTCGATGAAACGATGCAGGAAATTCTCGATACGGTGAAGCGACTCAACGCCAAACGGCTGGTGATCGATTCACTCGTCGGCTTCGAGATGGCGCTCGCCCCCGGATTCCGCGCGGACTTCCGGGAATCGCTCTACCGCATGATCGCCGCGCTCACCGGCGCCGGGGTCACTATCTTCACCACGGTCGAGATCGAGGACACTTTTACCTCGATGTCGTTTAGCCACTACACCATTTCGTTCCTGACCGACGATATCATCCGACTGCGTTACGTGGAGATCGATGGACAACTGCGCAAAGTCGTCGTGATCATTAAAATGCGCGGCGGCAACCACAGCAAAGACATCCGCGAATATGTCATTACCGACAACGGCGTGGTGATCGTCGGCCCGCGCCAAACCGAGTACACGCAATTGACCAGCGGGCTGCCGCGACGGATCGGCCAAATGCCGCACGAGCAGGCGCCGGAACCGAAAGCGAAAGTATAATGGTAATGCGCGCGAGCGTGGCCTCACAACAATGACGGCACGACGACGACCAGGCGAAAGCGACCGGCCGTCTGCGCAGCGAAGTCGCGCCGCGCCCTTCATCGAGCGCGCGCCCCTGCCGATCGTCGAGGTGCAGGGCAGCACGCACATGGTGTCCCATGTGAATTCCGCCTTTTGCCGGCTGCTTGGAAAATCCAGGGAGGATCTCATCGGGAAATCCTTCGCCGACGTCGTGCATCGCGGGGACCAATGCATGCCGATTCTGGACCGCGTTTATCAAACGGGTGAAGCCGTAACCCATGCGCAGGAGGACGATTCCGACCCCGCCTCGACCGTCTGGCTGTATGCGATGTGGCCGGCGCTGGATGCGAACGAGCAACCCGTGGGAGCGATCATCCAACTGGCGAAGACCGCCAATTTGCGCCAGGACGCCGCTGCGGTGAACGAGGCGCTGCTGATCGCCGGACTGCGCCAGCATGAACTCACGGAAGTGGCGCAGAAGCTGAACGCCCAACTGCAGGCCGAGATCGCTGAGCGCAAGCAGGTGGAGGAGGCGCTCCGTCACAGTGAGGAGCGCTTTCGCGCTCTGGTCACCGCCAGTTCCGATGTGGTCTATCGCATGAGTCCGGATTGGCAGGAAAGGAGCCAGCTCGATGGCCGAAATTTCATTGCCTCCACGTCAAAGCCGAGCCGCACCTGGCTGCAGGATTACATTCCCGCAGCCGATCAGGCGCAGGTAAAGAAAGTGATAGACGAAGCGATCCGGACGCGAAGCATCTTCGAGTTGGAACACCGCGTGGTGCAGGTCGACGGAAGCGTGGGCTGGACCTACTCGCGTGCGATCCCGCTCCTGGACGCGAAGGGTGAAATCGTCGAATGGTTCGGCGCCGCGAGCGATGTCACCCACCGCAAGGAGGCGCAAGACCTCGCTGACTATCAAAAGCGGCTGCTCGAAGCCCTGGCCGAGAGCGTTCTCGATGGAATAATTATCGTCTCTCCCGAGGGGCGGATCATTCATTTCAACCAGCGCTTCCTCAAGATTTGGAATTTTCCGCCGGAGATCATTGAGTCGAAGTCCGATGAGGCAGCATTACGATGGGCGGCAAATCAAACC
>JACCZO010000310.1 GCA_013695925.1 Chthoniobacterales bacterium | reverse complement strand
GCCGTGTGGGAGTTCAGCGTGAGCGGCTACGAAGTCGCGAAAAGCTGGCTCGGCTTCCGCATGAAAAAGCGGAGTGGACGCAAGAGCAGCCCTCTGGACGACATCCGCCCCGCTGCGTGGACCGCTGCACTCACGAGCGAACTACTTGAACTCCTCTGGGTGCTTGAAGCCACCATCACTGTTCAACCAAAACTCGACACGCTCCTTTCCGAAATCGTGGCGTCACCGCTTTCACCACCGCGGATTTCCCAACACCCACCGCCATTGAACGAAAAGCCCCGGGAGAGATCGATGAGCCGCAGCCCGGCTTATACTTTGACGACCAAGCGTCATGAAAATGGACGCGAATTCACCTGTCGAAGCCTACCGCGAAGCCGGTCGACGTTATCTGCGGACGCAGGATATCGAGGATTGGCAGGAGAAAGATAAACGGATGCGCGAGCTTAAGGAGACATGGGAAGATTGTTTCTCGCGGCTCATCGCTCTGGCTGAAACGCGGGATTCCGAAATTTGGATGGCACTCGGTGACGCCTATTCAAAAGGTTGGGGAATTGATAAGAACCGAGAAAAGGCAGCGCAATGGTTTAAGCGCGCGGCAGACGAAGGACATGTGGGCGCAATGGTCCGGCTTGGTATGATCCTCCAGCATCCAGAGACGCCGGAGAGTCATGGCCAAGCGATTGAATGGTATCGCCGAGCCGCAGGAGAAGGCGATCCGAGCGGAATGGTTCATCTCGGGTTTGCTTATAGAGAAGGTCGTGGGGTCGCTGAGGATTCTGCCGAGGCGGTGCGTTGGTTTCTGCGGGCCGTTGACGCTGGAAATAGTCACGCGCTGGTGCTCGCGGGCCGGGCAAGCTCGAACAGGGCGTCGAATCGTTGCGCTTGCTCCTCCGAGCCGCGGCAGCTGGTGAGACTGAAAGCCACATTATGTTAGCGGATCGTTACAATCTACGCGGTTCCTCCGTGTATGAACCCGCTGCGGCACATCACTGGTACCGCGTCGTCGCGGAGAGTCGCTCGGGGAGCGCGCCCCGCGCAATGTTGACTCTCGCCCGCCAATATCGTGATGGCGAAGGCACCGATCGGGATCTCGAAAGAGCGCAGGAATGGTTGCACCGGTTGCTTGAGACGACAGCGCAGAATTCAACGCTTCGGAGAGAAGCCGAAGACCTACTGCGCGAGGTTCAAGAGGAATATAGAAAACCGTAACGACAAAAGACCCATGCCACACTTACTACCCACCCAATACACTGTTAGCCGCCTGGTCGAAATGCAGAATAGGGGGTCAGTCCTCACTATCGCCACAGCCCGATCGCTCGTCCGCGGCCCGGCTTCCGGCTAGTGATCGGCGTTCTTGCGGTAGTAGAAGCGGCCTTGGCCGGGCTCGACTCGTTCTTCGCCTTGCGGAGTGACGGCGACCCAGCGTTTTACGGTCGCGTTCCCGTGCAGGTTGCCGTCCTCGATGGTGTCCCCCACTGCGAGACGCTTCGCGTTGTCGGGCGGCGCTGTTGGTCCATCGTCTGTCGCGCTCAAGCAACTTGGCTTCGCCGTTGTGGAACTGCAGGATGTTTGGAAATTCACGCATATTCACGCCGTGAGATCGACAGCCCGCCGGCAACGTTGAGTTGCGTTTTTGATTCGCCAATACGCACGCGGTCTTCGGCGATTTGCCTTCCCAGGCTCTACGAGAGTGCCGCCCATGGTTTAAAATTGCGCTGTCGCGCAGGTAGTCATCGGCATCTACGACATTCAGCGGGCAGTGGCCGACAAGGCGACGGAGTCGGAATGTCGAATGACGAATGACGAATTGGGAATGTCGAACTGCCTGAACTTCAAAATTCTCACTTCTGCATTCGCACTTCCTACGGCGCTGGGTGGCGAAGCTGGGGTTGAACCAAAGCGAGCTGCCGAAGATCGACAAGGACGGGGGGAGACGCGATCCAACCTTTGCCTCCCCGCCTCCCGTTAGGTAGCGTCGTCCATGGCCAAATATTGGTGGCAATGCCTCTCGTGCGGCAATAGACCAGCTTGGTTGACGGTCTGCCACTCACGCAGCATCGCCGCCTTCATCTGGGATGAACTGGCGCCAAGCGGGTGGGATCAGCGCCTTCTGCGTCCCAAGTGCAAATGCCGGCGCAACTCGCTGCGCATCACTTACCGGTTTCGGCGCGGCGATCCCGAGAAAATTAGCATTAATTATATTGTTGGGCTCGGTCCGGATGGCGACTATCTCCCGATGCTCTGGGAGACCTTTCGGCATTCGAGACCCCGGACGCCCTGGATTGACTTCAAGTATCAAAAGGGCCGCAGTCCCTGGGGTCTCACCAAACGGGTGGTCTTGGAGAAGGTGTGGCTTGCGCGCCTGCTGCGAGCGTATGAACACGCGGCTGGGGTGGCGATCGTAACGCCGCCTAACGCTGGTTTAAGCGGACGCACGAAAGCGCGCCGCACAACACTCGCCTGAGGCTGCGATCCTTAGGGAGGATCGATTGCCCTAGCTGCCACTCGATCGCGCGCCCAGCTTACCGACGTGAGCGCGGGAGTGAACGGGCCTGAGCCAGTCGGCGGTCATAGACCGCCGCTACAGCGAGGACTTCGTAAAAGCTATCTGCGGAAGACGCGGCGACACAGCGCCGCCGGGCTGAAGCAGCCAGACAGCAGCATCCTCGCCGATCAATTCCTCGCCGAAGTGCGAGGACTGAAATACAAAAACGTCGCCGCGGAGTTGCTGGCGAAGTTGTTAGGCGACGAAAACCGCGTTCGCTCGAAACGAAACCTCGTCCAAAGTCGCGAGTTCAGCGAGATGCTCAAGAAGACGCTGAACGCCTACCACAACCGGGCGATCGCGACGCAAGAAGTCATCGAAGAACTGATCAAGCTCGCCAAAGAGATGAGTGCTGCGACCCAGCGCGGCGTCGATCTCGGCCTGAACGACGATGAAGTCGCGTTCTACGATGCGCTCGCCACGAACAACAGCGCCGTGGGAGCGATGGGCAAAGACGAACTGAAAGTCATTGCCTCCGAGTTAGTCACTCAGGTCCGCAAAAGCGTCACCATCGATTGGACTGTTCGCGAAAGTGCCCGCGCCAAGATCAAAGTCATGGTGAAGCGAATCCGCCGAAAACATGGTTACCCACCTGATTTACAAGACGAAGCAGTCAAGACCGTCCTCTCCCAAGCCGAGCTTCTCTGCGCAGACTGGGCGGCCTGAGCAAATGCGAGCCGCAGCGGCTCTACCGCCGCTGCGGGACCAGCACATCTTGATTCGCGACACGCCGGTCGCTAACCCGCGACCTCGCAGGCCTGCCCGTCTAACCACCGGCTTCCCAGCACGGTGTTTTCACCATCCTCAAGCAGCACGGCAAAGAAAGTAGGAGGTAGGAAGGCTGAATTAAGAAGATCGTCAGCCGCGATCCATTCCCGCTGGCTTCGAAATTGCCGCGCGACACAATGCTGTTGTGAAGCGCACGATTGAAGTGCTCAATGAGCTCGAAAAGGCGGGCGTCTTTTCCCGTTACGCGATCGGCGGTGCGATGGGCGCAATCTTTTATACCGAGCCATTCCTGCCTTTTGATCTCGATGTTTTCGTCATTCTGCCAACAAGCAAAGCTGGCTTACCCAGCCTCGCGCCGATCTATGAGGCGCTACGCACTCGCGGTTATCGGGAAGAAAACGAGACGATTCTGATCGAAGGCGTTCCGGTGCAATTCCTGCCGGCGTACAATGCTTTAATCGAGGAGGCGCTCAAAGAGGCACAGGACACGACATATGAGAATGTGCCTGCGCGCATCTTGCGCAGTGAATACCTGGTC
>JACCZO010000263.1 GCA_013695925.1 Chthoniobacterales bacterium | reverse complement strand
GCCGGATTGCCCTGCGTTTTTGTGCGGCTGACTTTCTGCGATCTGCGCTGCACCTATTGCGACACCGAATATGCCTTCTACGAAGGGAAAAAGCAGTCGTTAGGCGAAATCGTCCAGGCCGTCCTCGCTTATGATTGCCCGCTGGTCGAGATCACCGGGGGTGAGCCGCTCCTGCAGAAAAATGTCCTGCCCTTGATGACGCTGCTGGCCGACGCCGGCCGCACCGTTCTGCTCGAGACCAGCGGCACGCATGACATTTCCGCGGTCGATCCGCGCGTCCATCGGATCATGGATTTGAAAACACCGGGAAGCGGTGAGGTGGAGCGGAACCTGTATTCCAACATCGAGCGCCTCACGCCGCGCGACGAAGTGAAGTTCGTCATCGGCTCGCGCGAAGATTACGAATGGTCGCGGGCGTGGGTTTGCGAGCATCGTTTGGCGGAACGCTGTCGCGCGGTGCTCTTCTCGCCCATCTTCGGACGCATCGATCCGCGGGAAATCGTCGAGTGGGTGTTGGCCGACAAGTTGCCGGTCCGCTTCCAGCTCCAGATGCACAAGTTCATCTGGACCCCGACGCAACGCGGGGTGTAGAGGCGGGCGGCGTCAAAAGAATCCGTGGAGGAAGGCCGCTGCTTTGTCCGAGAGACCGACGATCTTGTTTATCGCCTGACGATAAAATTTGAAGTTGATCTCGGTCTCGGGGCGGCCGTCGTCCCAGTGGGAAAACGGTCGGAGCTCGCTCCGTCCGAGGCGTTGCCTAACGAGCGCGGTGCACCGGATGACGACGCTCACCCCCGGTGTTTGCCGGGCGATGCCCCGTTTTTTGGCGATGGCTTTGGCCGAGGTGACGACACCGCTCGCGACCAGCCCTAGGCAGGATTCATTTCCATGAAGGGCCGGGGTTCCCCCCGGCTACAGCGGCAGCAACGGCTACTTCAGGAGCCGGTAGACTTCGTGAATCATGACCACGATCGGCCAGGCGCTGACGAGCGCGACCAAGCCGAGGACCGCGGTTTCGAGCCGGAAACGGCGGCTGGCGTCGTTGTGTAGAACTTCCCGGGCCAGACGACTGAAGCCCTGGCGCCGGCGCGGCAGATCGCTGTCGCCGAAGGAATCGCCGAGACGGCGCGGTTGAAAGGCGCAGTCGATCCGCCAAAAGGAAATGTGACCCCGCGGAGGCCGGTCGTAGCGGGCGAGCCATCGGGCGGTGCAAGCGTCGGGTTTGTGCTTCATGATTATCGCAACAGCGCCAGGCGGGCCAATTGCCAGCGGCCCGCTGAAATTTACGACGAATCGGAATTTCGTCCACTTTGTTGTCCATCCTGAGGGGACCGGGCGGAATCGACGGCGCGCTCCCAGACGGCAGGCGTGAGCTCGAGCTTGCGGTTGAGCTGACGGGTGCCGGCGGCGGCGATTTTTTGCAGGACGCGCAGGCGATTTTCTTCGCGGCTCAGGTGCCAGACGGGTTTGCGGTGGAGGGTGAGGGCGCCATCCGCGGCGACGAGAAGGCCCCAGCCTAACGGCGCTTCCGGTTCGCGCAGGAGTTCGTTAGGGACGACGAGGTAGAAAAGATTGGCGCACGCGTAGCGGGTGAGTTTTTCAAATTTCCGGCCGTCCCGAAGCTGATTTTGCAGGGCGGTGAGCTCGCGCACAACGCGGCGATAGCCGCGGTGTGCAAGGGCGGTAAAATCGCAGGCGTCCCACTCCGGGAAAAGCGTTTCGCCGGTGCGGAGGGTCGGGTAATGGACTCGTAAATTTTTCTCGAGCGTCTGCTGGCGGCGATAGACGGATTCAAGCCGCGCGATCGCTTTCGCGCTCCGGCAATCATCGCGCCGCAGGTCGGGTGTCGATTGTTTGCATTCGAAGACAACGGTGTGGCCGAGAGTGCCGTTGCGCTGCGGCCGATAGGCGGCGACATCGGCGCGATAACGGCACTGCGGAAGAGAAATTTCAAGCGCGGCGAGCGGGTAGCCGTTTTCCTGCGCCCAAACGAAGGCGAGTTGCTTGAGTTCGAGATGAGCGGCGGTCTCGCCGCTTTGGCTCCTGCTCGTGCTCATGATCGTAATCGTAATCGATTAGCCGGTTTCGAGCACGAGCACGATTACGAGCCGGAGCACGAGCGCCGTTAACGACGCATCCACTCCGCCAGCTCCCGCGCCCAATAGGTGACGATGAGATCGGCGCCGGCGCGCTTCAGGCCGGTCATGATTTCGAGGACGGCCTGGCGTTCGTCGAGCCAGCCTTTCTCGGCGGCGGCTTTGACCATCG
>JACCZO010000258.1 GCA_013695925.1 Chthoniobacterales bacterium | reverse complement strand
CTGCCAGCCCGTGGGTGATGGCAGCCTGCCATCGCGACTCTTTTTCGGGCCCCGCCCATCAGGACCGCAGCGCGTTCACGGAAGTTCGTCAACGGAGACTCCGCCGACCCACGGGCTGGCAGCCCGTGCTCCCCGGAGCTTGCGCTTTGCGCTTTCCGAGCAAGATGCGCGTCGTTACGTTCGCGGCGTGATGAAAAGAATTTTGGTTTTATGTCTGGTCGCAACCCTGGTGGGCGAGCACGGCGCGATTGCGCAAATGACGCCAGCCTCAACTCCCGACCTTTCCAACAAGGCGCTGATTACAAATGCGCCTGCGCATCTCGCGGGAACTCCGCCCGAGGCGGCCGCGCTGCCCAAACTGGCCGATGAATTCTACACCTGGCGTAACGAGCAATTTCCGGTGCGGAGCAGCGACGCCGGTCTCCACACCTGGGATGATCGCCTGACGGATTATGCGCCAGCGAAAATCGCCGAGCGCGCGAAGTACATCGAGGCCTTGCTCGGAAGAGTGAACGCGATGCAGACCGCGACCTGGCCGAAGGACGAGCGGATCGACTGGATTCTTTTCCGCTCTCAACTGGAGGCCTTCGCCTTCGACGATCGGGTCTGGCATTCGACGGCGCGCGATCCGCAGACCTACGTGGGCGAATGCAGCAACGGGATTTTTTCCCTCCTGAAAAAGGAATACGACACCCCGCAAAATCGCGCCAAAGCCGCCACTGCGCGGTTGCGCGCGATGCCGGCGATGCTGGCGCAGGGCGAGAAGAATCTCGCCCAGCCGGTGAAATTGTTCGCCCAGCTCGCAATCGCGTCGGCGCGCGCGATCGACCCGCTTTTCACCGACAGCCTGATGACGCTGGCGAAAGACCTCCCACCTAACGAAAAGCAGGATTTAACCACGGCCCGCGACGCGGCTCTTGGCGCGCTGCACGATTTCGCCGACCACCTCGAGAAGGGGCTGCCGCAGATGGTCGACTTCGCGCCGATGGGGGAGAAGAATTACAACGATTACCTGAAGCGCGTCCTGCTCCTGCCGCTGAGCGCGGGGGAGGTGGAAATGATCGGGCGCGTCGAGCTCGCGCATTACCGCGCACTCGAGGCTTGGCTACCCGATCCATCGTTAGCCGATCCCGACCCGGCGCGGAGTAAAAATATTCCGCCGGACCAGGCTTCGTTCCTCAAAGCCTACGAGAGCCGCCAGACCGGCATGATCCAGTTCCTGAAAGAGAAGAAGCTGGTGACGCTGCCGGATTACCTCGGCAAATTCGAGATCCGCCAGTTGCCGGAAGCGTTCAAGCCGACCAGTCCGGGCGGTTTCATGAATCCACCGGGCGTTTACGACAAAGACCCGACCGGATTCTATTTCATCCCGACCTACGATCCGAAATCGAAGAACTTTTACATCCGGGCCGCGATTGAAGATCCGCGGCCGATTCTCGGGCACGAGGGAATCCCGGGCCATTTCATGCAGCTCTCGATCGCGAATCACCTGACCGACGAAATCCGCCGCCAAAACGGCGACAACCTTTTCGTGGAAGGCTGGGCACTCTACGGCGAAGAAATGCTGATGCGGAGCGGGCTCTACCCGGTTGATTCCGCTTCCCATGGCCAGGTGTTGCGGCTGGCGCGTTATCGTTCGGCGCGGATCGGGGTGGATGTAAATTTGCACACCGGCAAATGGACCTTTGAAGAAGCAGTGAAATATTTCATGGAAGCCGGCGGGCTCGATCGCGAGGCGGCGGAAGGGGAAGCGGCGGGCGCGGCTTCGAGCCCGACGCAAAAGATCAGCTACATCATCGGAAAATGGCAGATCATGGAATTGTTAGGCCGGTATCGCGACAAGATGGGAAAAGATTTTCGTCTCGGCCAATTTCATGACGACCTGATCAGCCACGGCAGCCTGCCGCTCTCGGTCATCAACTGGATCATGCTCGACGATCCATCGGCGGTAGAGAAGGCTTTGTAACTGCCGGAAGGACGCGGCCCAAAGCGCTGCTCTACTCCCCTAACGAATCTATGTGATCAGGGTTATTTCGGCGGAATCGGCGTCTCGGCGGGCATGGTGCGCCGAGCGCGCGGGGTGGGAGTGGGAGTCGCGTTGACCTTTTTGATGTG
This sequence comes from Chthoniobacterales bacterium, assembly GCA_013695925.1. Classification (GTDB taxonomy): domain Bacteria; phylum Verrucomicrobiota; class Verrucomicrobiia; order Chthoniobacterales; family UBA10450; genus Palsa-1392. The sequence continues at coordinate 2,955 of JACCZO010000258.1, read as the reverse complement.
ATACTCGAGACGCGCCCTGCGGTTCTTCGCGTCGACGTTGCCCGGATCCATACTCAGGACCTGGTCGCAGTCCGCGATTCCTTTTTCGTAATCGCCCTTTAATTCGTAGACATAGCTGCGGTCGAGGTAAGCCTCTTTGTTTTTCGGCTTCTCCATGATGATGGCGGAGAAATCGTCAATCGCCTTGTCGTACTCCTTGATGTTCCAATAGGCAAAAGCCCGGCGATCGCGAATCGCGGGATCGTCTTTTTCTTTCAGGACGACGTCGTAATCTTCGATCGCCTTTTTGTATTCCTTGTTCTGGAGGTAGGCAAAGGCGCGATAGCGATAGGCCGCAATGGTGTCCGATTTGGCCTTGATCGCATGGGTGAAATCCTGAATTGCTTCGGCGTATTTCTTTTCACTGGTGTAAACCACCCCGCGATTGACGTAGGCGGAATAATTATTCGGCTGGACTTCGATCGCGTCGCTGAAGGTCTTGATCGCCTGGTCCATCTTGCCGGCCCCTTTGTAGGCGAGGCCGAGGTTGTTGTGGTTGTTCGCTTCTTTGGGATCGGCCTTGACCGCTTTTCCGAAGAGGTCGATCGCTTTGTCCCACTGCTTGTTCTTGGCGGCCTCGATTCCGTCCTTCCCGTATTTGTAGGCATCGGATTTGTCGTCCGCCCGGCCAACGGAAGGAGAAAGCAGCAACAGCGAAAGGGAAGCGAATACGAAAAAAGCGCGGTTCGAGTATTTCATAAAATAAGAGTCCCTTGTAATACGAACGAGCGGGCACTTTGGCCGCAAGAATTTGCGCGCGCAAGCAGAAGCTGGTTCCACAATCGGCTAGGCGGGAGCGATTTCCGACATCGCTCCCGGCTCATCGACCCGCCGGATCCGGGTCGCGCGCCCGGTGGTCTCATCAATCTCGACGAGCACGCCGCGGAGGCGCGCTTCGCCGTGGGCGACGGGGAAAGCGGCGGGCAGATTCGAGATAAAACGGCCGACGATCGGCCCGATTTCTCGCCCGATGATCGAATGGACCGGCCCGCACATGCCGGCATCGCAGATGAAAGCCGTCCCGTGCTCGAAAATCTGTTCGTCCGCGGTCTGAACATGAGTGTGGGTGCCGAGCACGGCCGACACGCGGCCGTCGAGGTACCGGCCGATCGCAATTTTCTCGCTCGTGGTTTCGCCATGCGCATCGACGATGATGTTGGAGGTTTGCGCGCGCATTTCGTTCACTGCGGCGTCGAGAAGCGGGAAAGGATTTTCCAGGATCGGCTGCATGAAAGTGCGCGCCTGGACGTTGATCACGCCCACTTTTCCCTTGGCCGTCTCGAGCACGATCATGCCCGCGCCGGGCGCGCCGGGCGGATAATTGAGCGGACGGAGGAGCCGCGGTTCCGTCTCGATGAAGGGCACGATCTCCTTCCGATCCCAGATGTGATCGCCGGTGGTGATGACGGACACGCCCGCGCGGAGGAGGTCGATCGTGATTTTTGGCGTAATGCCACGGCCAGCGGCGGCGTTCTCGCCGTTGACCACCACGAAATCCAGATTGAGCTCTCGCTTCAATTCCGGGAGGCGCGCGATGACCGCGCTACGGCCGGACTCGCCGACGACGTCGCCGAGGAAAAGAATCGTGAGCATGGCGCGATGATCGTATTAAACTCAAAAATCCCAAGCTGATGTTTCGTTCTCCGGTCACGCGCGGGCTCGCGCTTCTCCTGCTCCTTACTGGCGCTCCAGTCGCACGCGCTGTCGACGAGGAATTGCCTAACGGGTCATCCGCCAACCTGAGCACGCTCGGGCGGAAACCGGACTGGAGCGAGTTGGAGCGCTACCAGAGCACGATCACGCACGACGAGTTCGTTGATCTGCTGAACCACGTCTACGCGACGCGCGGCTACAACCCGGAGCTGATCAAGATCGAGCCCGACCTGGTGCGAATCGCGACCGTCGCCGGCAGGCATAACTATTTCGTTCTGCACTTTGCCAAAAGCGCGACCGACCGGTTACCGATCCCGCATTGGTGGAAGGCACCGGCGGCCCTGGCCGCCACGAAAGGGGCGGAACCGCTGGCGGGATTTCACATCGCGCTCGATCCCGGGCACCTCGGCGGGAGCTGGGCGCGGATGGAAGAACGCTGGTTCAAGATCGGGGACGCGCCGCCGGTGCAGGAAGGCGACATGACTCTGCGCGTGGCGCAGCTCCTCGCGGCTCGCCTGAAATCGTTAGGCGCAAAAGTTTCGCTCCTGCGCGAGAACGCGGATCCGGCCACGCCCTGTCGGCCGTCGGATTTCGAAGAGATCGCGCGCCAGTCTCTCATCCGCGCCGGAGTGACCGATCCCCGGGAAAATTTCGACGGGCCGATCGATCCGGAAAAAGAACAAACGGTCGGCTGGCAACGCGAGCTCCTGTTTTATCGGAACAGCGAAATCCGCCGTCGGGCCAGCCTGGTCAATGACCGAGTGCAGCCCGACCTCGTCCTCTGCCTGCACTTTAACGCCGAGCCCTGGGGCGACCCAAACAAGCCGGCGCTCGTGCCTAACAATCACCTGCACGTGCTCCTCAACGGCGCCTATCTTTCGCCGGAGCTGGAGTTGGACGACCAGCGTTTCGAGATGTTGCAGAAACTTCTCAGCCGCTCCTTCCCGCAGGAATTGGAGATGGCCGAGACGATCGCCGGCACCATGGCCAAGGCCACCGGCTTGCCGCCCTACAAATACAAAACCGAAAACGTCACGCCGGTGGGCGCGAGTGGTTACGTCTTTGCGCGCAACCTCATGGCGACCCGGCTTTACCGCTGCCCGACGGTTTACCTTGAGCCTTACGTGATGAACAGCCGGTCTGTTTTCGCGCGAATAAAAGCGGGCGACTACGAAGGGACGCGCAGGGTGGCGGGGAAAAAACAACCGAGCATTTACCGGGAATATGCCGACAGCGTAGTGGAAGGCGTTCTCGCTTATTTCA
>JACCZO010000250.1 GCA_013695925.1 Chthoniobacterales bacterium | reverse complement strand
GGGCGCAGATTACAAAGCAGATTGAACCTTCCTAAGGAGCGTCATTGATCTTCGCTTTTCTGGATGGCGTCTTCCACCTCCTTATTCTTTTGATCCCGGGCATCTAAAACCTTATCGACGCTTTTCCGAAGTTGTTTGCCATCGTATCCCATCAAACCTGCCGCCTCGAGAGTCTTGGTCTCGGAACGACTGCCGGCCGGTTGGTCTTGGTCCTTCGGCGCTTGGGACTCGCGTTGATCGCAGCCGGACACTGCCAGGAGGAACAACACTAGGACGGGAAAAATTGTTCTGTTCACCTTTGCGACAATCAGATGCCACGCTGGAGCGATTCTTTATGTCGACCCCGTCGAATTCAAGAACAAACGGGCCTGCTTATCAGACGATAAGGTTCAGGTTTCCCGAACTCGTGCCAGAGATCGCGGCGCGCGACGGCCACTTCAGGGGCAACCCGGATGCATGAGTCTACCGGCGGAGGGGCTCGAACCCACACACTCTTGCGAGTACCAGATTTTGAGTCTAGCGCGTCTGCCAATTCCGCCACGCCGGCATTATTTATCCCCAACGAGTTACGATAATTCGCCTCGGTGGGAATTGACGCGGTGCTAGAGACAGGTCATGAAACGCAGTGAAAGCGATTCCGCCTCTCTCTCCTCGACTCAGCGACCCGATCATGCGGGCAAGTTTATCGCAGTGCGTGACTCGCGCAATCGCAGATTGGCCGGGTTATACCAGCGCAACGGCCGCTACTACGTTCAACTCTGGATCGATCGCGGAGGGAAGAAGACGGCACGGCGTTTTCCACTGCTCAGGGAGGACGTTTGTCCTCCGCGCAATCTGGTCGAGGCGAAAGAAGCTGCCGAAATCAAGCGCAACGATCGGCGAGAAAACAAACTTCCCACTGCGGGCCTTAAACCAATCTTCGCAGATTATCAGGCAACCTATCTCGCCAAGGCGAAAGTGCAGCGCAAAGGCAAAGACACTCTATACAACGAGCGTCTTGCGCTCGCGCGGTGGGCAGAACATCTCGGTCGCGTTCGCGTCGATCGAATTATCACGCCCCTCATCGTCGCTTTCCTCGAAAGACGTTTAGCAGGCGGCACGTTTGTTGGAAAATATCTTCCGCCGGTCACGGCCCGGACGGCTAATCTCGACCTGATCGTCTTGCGCAATGTCCTCAATGCTGCCCTTGATGATGGCCATTTCCTCGCGCTCCCGAGGATGAAAGCGTTCGAGGAAAAACCGACTCCCAAACGTCCTCTCCTTACCCCGACAGAGTTTGAGCGTTTGCTTGAATCGGCCAAGAACTGTTCAAAAAATGGGGAGCAGTTTCATGACTACTTACGTTTCCTCGCCTTCTCCGGCGCGCGCGAAGCGGAGGCGTTGCGGATTCGCTGGGCCGACGTAGACGTAGAAGACGAGCGCGTCACGATCGGCGCGGATGGGCTGGCGAAAAACGGCGAGGCGCGCACGATTGAATTTAACGCACACCTAGGGGCACTCTTGCGCGAGATGGATGCTCGAAGAGCGCCCGATTGCGCGTGGCTTTTTCCTTCGCCACAACGCGGCGCTCGTGACGAACACGCCCGCACTTTTCGCGAAAGCCTGCTCCTTGCCCGCAAGCGGCGAAACTAGAGTGGGTCGGGTTTCACGATTTGCGACACTTCTTTGCTTCGTTCTGCGTCATGGCGGGAATTGACTTCATGACGATTGCCGCGTGGCTCGGACATAAAGATGGCGGGATTCTCGTCGGTAAGATCTACGGGCACCTGCTCGACGCGCATCGCAAACAAGCTGCTTTGAAGGTGCGGACGAATAATCTGACCAGCAGTCTTGATTAAAATCGCCGCCCAATCGAGCGGGGCCTACTCGTTCTGCGAAGACTCTTGGGTCTTTGGCTCCGATTTTTGAACCGCCAGTGACTTGAAGTGGGCCGCCCCGACGTTTTCTCGGAAGAAGCTGAACCACAAGGCCGGTCCTAGCCGAAGCAATGCTAGCTGGTCGACGTCGCTCATCGCGTCGAATTCGTCTTTGACGACTTCCAACCTTTTAGCGAGCGCTCTACCCAAAACTCGCCGCTGTTTCGGCGGCATCAATTTTAACGAACGAAGACGCCTTTGTCCGAAAGGATATCCGCGGCCATCCCGACGTTTGAAGTGCGCGATTACCGTCCGAAGGGCTTCAATCTCCACTTTTCGTCCGAACATCACTCCTGGCTCTCTTTGGCAGTAGCGCCGAACGGTTTCGCGCGAAATTCTTAAATCGCGCGAGGCAGCAGACAAAGTGACAAAGCGGTCGATGCCTCATAATCTGCATCATATTAGGGGGTTCGCGAGTTGAAGAAGCTTCTCAACTCTTCGTGGCGTTTCACGGCTTGGAGTTGACACCCAGCAGAAAGATATGAACTCCGAAATTCATTCAAACGCCGCGGTTCCATTAAACGCATTCCCGCCGATCAGCCTGGACCTGTTTCTTCAGCAAAGTGGCCTCTCGCCAGCGACGGCGTGGCGTTATCGAAAACGCGGCTGGCTCGCTACCGTCGTAATAGCAGGACGTCATTACGTAACGCGGGAGGCGATCGCATTGTTCAACGATCGTGCTGGCCGTGGGGAATTTGCGGGAACAATTCGTAACCCGCGAAATCAGAGCGCTGGGGAGTCGAGAGTATGAGCGCGCTCGAAAAAGCGAAGCTTGCGCTGCCGCTACCCGAACTCATGGCGTGACTCGGCCTCGCAGAACACGCGAAGAGCAGCGCGATTTGCCCGCTCCACGATGACAAGCATCCCTCATTTGGATTGTTCCTCAATCAGACCGGTAGCTGGAGTTGGAAGTGTCACTCGGGATGCGGTGCGGGTGATGGCGTGGATTTCATAGCCAAGCTTGAGAATATTGGTAACGCGGACGCGTGCCGACGCTACATCGAGCTGGCGGGCACCGCGGCGGACAGACCGCAGGGACAACTTCCACGCCAAAGGTCCGATCTGCGTGAAGGAAAGCGCAGTCAGCGCGCTTTGCTGCCATCAGAGATCTACGATCCAGTCGGTGAAGAGTGCTTCGCGGCAATTAAGATGGCTGAAGCCCTATCCACTAGCTTTTCCTTGTGCGAACGGATTGCAGAAGGGCGCAAATGGAAACCTGAGACTCTGCGCCGCTTGGCCTTGGAAGGCTATCTTGGCTGGAACGACGGGAAACTGGCATTCATTTACGACACTGGTGTCAAGCTCCGCTGGCGCGAGAACGGTGAGCGAATCATCCGGTGGGCGTTTGGCAAACCCTGGATTTGGCGTGGAGCATGGCTCCAACCTGTCGAGTTCGTTTATCTTTGCGAGTCCGAAACGGATGCAATTTCACTGCTCGACGCTGGTATAGAAGAAGACGCTCGGCTCGTCGTTGTTGCGATGCCTTCTGCTAGCACCTTCAAAGAGGACTGGGTTCATCTATTCCGCGGCAAAGATGTGATTCTCGCCTTCGACAATGACGACGCGGGAGCGGAAGCAACTGAGCGCGTCGGCAAGCTTCTATGGGGCCACGCCCGCTTGTTAAACCGTCTGGACTGGAAGGGAGGTCAATATGCAGTCCGAGCTTAAGGACATAAGTGACCTACACTCGCGCGTAGGGCGGGAAAATCTACCCGAACAAATTAGGGCGCTGATCGTCCCCATCCACGAAGACGATAAAACTAAGTGTGAAGATAACCCCGATGGAGCGCTTTGGTCTCGGGCCATCGAGCAGGCGGTCGTAACTTCGAGCGAACTAGCTACCCTTGAACTTGCGCCAAGGGCGCGGTTACTGGGCGATTGGTTCTGTGAAGGCGATCTCGGCATCATTTATGCGTTTCGTGGCGTTGGTAAGACCTGGCTTGCCTTGTTGATAGCTAGAGCCCTAAGCGAAGGTGATTCCGTCGGTGAATGGAAGGCGCACGCCAGAACGAAGGTCCTCTACATCGACGGCGAAATGCCAGCCGACTTGATGCGGGATCGCGACAGCGGCTTGACCAGCGGCGAGGGAGAAATCGAGTTCTTAAATCACGAGATCCTTTTCGAGCGCGCGGATAAGGTGTTGAACATTACAAACCGGGGCCTACAGGGGCCATTCTTGATCGTTGCATCCGCCATGGGATCAAGGTGGTTGTGCTCGACAACCTCTCGACGCTCGCGAGCGGCATGAAGGAAAACGATGCTTTCGAATGGGAGCAGGTCAACAACTGGCTGCTTCACTTTCGGCGGCACAAGATAGCGGTCATCCTCGTGCCCACGCCGGTCGCAACGGCGAAGCCAGAGGCACAAGTAAGCGTGAAGACGCAACGTTTTGGGTAATTGCCTTGGACGATGCCAAGAAAGCATCAGACGACAAACGTGGCGCGCGGTTTATCTCCCGGTTCACAAGCCGAGCCGCAATACTCAAGAAGAGATACCGGCGTACGAATGGCATATTACAACCAACCACGCGACGGGGAAGATCAGCGTCGGTCACAAGATGGCCCAGTCGATGGATGTATTCCGTAAGTGCATTGAGGACGGTGTAACGGAATGTGGCCATTTAGCTGTCGAACTGAAGGTTTCTCCTGGGACTATTTCAAAGTGGGCTAAAAAGGCAGAGCGCCAAGGATGGTTGCGGAAAAAGGGCCGAGAATACGCCATCGTTGATGGAACCAAGCCGTGTTGAAAGCAGCACACTTCGTTGCCATATCGATGGACGTTCGTTCACCTCTAGTTTCCGTGGATGGTAAGGACTAACGCTACTTCGTTGCCAATGAGTTTCCGGCTCGTTCGCTGCGTTTCTCATTTCTACAACTACGGATGCGAAACGAGAAACGAGAGCATTTCGTAAACGACAGGTAGGTCTCGAAGGGTGTCCCTGTAAGGAAGGCAGCGGAGGCAAAAAGTCGTGGTGGATGTAGGTATCCTCTACTTTGCGTTGTTCTTAGGTCGCATCCGCTCGGGTGGCGGACAAATCTGTGCGACCCGAAAATTTATTTGATTGAAAATTGACAGTTCTGCCTATGTAAACACTGACCCTGAATTATCCGATGCCCACCATAGAGCGCGATATAGCCACGACACGTTTTCACATCGGCGGAGACTAGCCGAGCATTGTATGGACTCGCAACGTAAATCGTCGGAATCAGTGCGTTATCCCGTCACCGAGATTTGTCACACATTTCCTTGAGCAGGCATTGACCCCTATGCGATCGCCGAATTTAGCATAAGAGCTGTAAGCTTCTTCTAGTTTATTGGTTGATGGCGATTTTCTGGTTTCGTTGTCGGGCTGCGACGAGATCGAGGGAGCGGCGTCTGCCACCTAACTTCCGAGATAAGCGAGTTCTGCTTCGACCGTCGGTTAAAAACCTTTAAAGCAGGAGCACGCCTGAAACACTGTGACTGAGTAATTTCACAGGACGTCTCATATAAGAACCGCTGATGCTAACCGGCGCAGCTTGCGGACGCGCTCGTTAGGTAAGGGGCAACCCACGATCGGCCGCGACTGCCCACCCGCTGGCAGCAATCGCGACGGAACTTTGCCATCTACGCGCGCGACGTAAGGACCTTCGAATCCCGCGATCGGGCGCTTCTGCCACCGGTTCTTGAAAAACGGCTGCAGACCAATCGACACGCGCGTTGGGCAACGTTCCGTTGACCCGGCGACGTTGAATAACAGCTGCGCAAGCGCGATTCTGCTCTCCGAAGCAGAGGCGGCGTGGTTACTGCAGCCGGTAAAGCTCCAGGAGACCAACGCCGGTTGTGCCGCCGTTGCCTTGCAGGATGGCGGTGTAGGCGCCCGACCCGAGAGAGATAACCGTCGCGGATTCGCGCGCATCCGGCGGGGCGAGCGAGGTGGCGCGAATCTCCGCCTCCTGGGTTTCACACCAGTCGTTGTTCGCCGCCAGGAGCGCGCCGTTGCCGTCGCGGATCTCGAGCCGGGGATCGAGCAACGGCTCGGTGATTCCCTGCGCTGCGAGCGAGGGACCGACCGCGCGGACCAAAAGCCGGACTTGCGCGCCGTTTCCGCGCACGATGAAGCCGCCGATCATCACGTCATCACTTCTGCCGACGGAACCGCGCGCGCTGAGGTTTGCGAGACGCGTCGCATTGGCTGCATCGAGGTCGTAAACTTCGAGCAATCCGACGCCGGCTTGGCCATCCGGCGCAGTCATGCTCGCGGTGTAAGCACCTGGATTGAGTGTCTGAACGAGCGCTGACTCTGCGTCGGACGAAGGAGCCAGTCCGCTCGCGAGCAGTTCATCTCGTTGCGCGTCTTGCCAGTTTAGATTCCTGGCCATGCTCGCGCCGCTCGCGTTATGAATTTCAAGAGAAGGATCCGCCAGCGCGTCGCGAATACCTGCGGCTTGCAGCGATGGCCCGATTGCCCTCACGATCACGCGTTTGGGCTCATTGCCGGTCATGATGAAGCCGCCAATCATCAACTTCTCCCCCGCTTCAACCTTTAAGCGCATGGAAATATTTGCCAGCTCGACCGTCGAATTCGCGAGAGCAGAGAATGTCGGGAGCGTTACCGGCGTAATGCCACTGATGCCGTCCGGGTCGCGCGGGAATTTCGCATAGGGCAATCGAGTGTCATCGAACTCGAACCGATCCGCACGGATCGCGTCCGGCGGGAGAAAGTTGCTCGTGCCGGACGCGCCGACGATGTCGTCCTGGTCCACGCCGTCACCGCTGATGCCGATGGCGCCGATTAATTGCCCATTGCGATAGAGCGGGAAGCCGCCGGGGAATATCGTGATGCCATTTGGAAACTGCGGATTCGGCGGGATGAAAGGCGGAAGCAAGGCCGTGGGCGTGGGAACGAGATTCGGCAGCGCGGAGCGCAAAAAACCTGAGGCTTCCTCCTGGAGACCGTTGAATGGTCCGGGACCTTCGGGATCGATGCCCGGCGGGTAGTGACTCTGAGCGAGGAAACCAACGGTGCGGGTGGAGAACGCCGTCGTGCTGTTCGAAAATCCGACGGCAGTTCGCGCTTTCTGCACCGCGACGTCCCAACTGAAGAGCGTGGCATCGCCGGTGCGAAAAGCGCCAAGCACGGTTGGTCCAATCCCGGGAGCATTCGGGTTGTTCACGACGGTGATGAATACCTCCATGCGCGAGCCGATTGGTAACCGAATGCCGGCTCGCGTGGTGCGCACGCGATCCGCGGCCAAGGCGATGATTCCTTCTACTTCAGCCTGCGTGAGGCGCGGCTGCCCGTTGATCGTGCCCGGGAGTGGGTCGCCGATGATCGTTTGCCGAATCTGGCCTGCGACTCCGCCGAAAGTCGCAAGCGGATACGGAAAGGCGGGCGGCGAGGCGGTGATCGGATACTCGTTGGCCTCATTGCCGGTTACGGCGGCGCCGTCCGTCGAGCCGGCCGAGCTCTCCACATACGGCAGTCCGATGCCGTTGATGAAAACATTTGAACCAAAAATCTCTGGCGACGGTTCGAAACCACTCTGGCCGGCCAGCGCGATGTCTTCGTCCTTGGTCGGTCCGCCGATGAAAGCTGTCGGTGGAAACTCGAGGCCGCTGCCGGTGACGCCAATGCCACCAACGAGCACGCCGTTCTTGTAGAGCGGCACACCTCCGGGGATGCCATTGAGAGAAGTGGCCGCCACCGGTGACCCGAGTGTCCCCGGCGACTGTCCCGGTGGGAGGGGTGCGGCAGGGTCGAAATCGGTTTTTTTGAAACGGTTCACATCGGAAAACGGCAGATTCGAAAAGCCGACGCCGACCAGCGGTCCGGGCGGAAGATTGCGCACGCCCGGTGGAAAATGCTGTTGGATGATGAAGCCGGCGGTGCGGCTGGTGAAAGCGTTCGCGTTGCTGCTCAGGAACGAAGCCGTGCCGGCTTTCCCGACCGAGCTGGCCACTTCCAGGAGCCCAGGTTCGCCGCCGCGCACGACCCACACGCCCAGGACGTAGCCTTCGCGATTGGTCACGGCGATCACGCTGTTCGGCGCAATCTTGTTCGCGCGTCTCACCGCCTGATCGATGACGCGCTGCACATCGCTGGCCGTCAGTTGGGCCCGTGCTGGAAGCGCCGCGGTCATCATTGCGGCGAAGAGCAGCAATGTAGTCTTCATCGCGTCTTCCTAGCGCAGGGCGTACCGATTCACCAGATGAAAAGCTTTGCGATATGCTTGCACAACAGTCGCACGCTCGCGCATTCTTCATCGCAATGCAGCCCTTTTCCAAATGGATCAGCGGCGGCCGAATCGCGCTCGGAGTGCTCTTCTGCTTCCCTGTCGCGCCGCTGAGCGCGGACGAGCCCGAATCAGCTGAAGGCACGAGGGAATCGCCGCGCCTCGCATGGCTCACGTCGGATCAAGATGTCGAGCCGGTCGAACCGCCTTTACCGCCGTCCGATTTCAATCCCGATCCTGGCATTCTGGAGCCGAGGGAACCCGAACCCACTCCTGATCTCTTTCCGCCCATCCTGCCGCAACTGCCCGATTATGGCGAGGAAGCGGTCCCACGCTCGCTCGGCCTCCCCCGACGCGGCGTGCGCGAAGTCGTGCCCGGCCGGACGAAGCTCGAATATCCCGAGTATCCCGAGGCGGAGGAAGGCCGCGGCTTTCCAGCGGGCGATCAACCGGTGCCGAACCGCTGGTTCATCGGCTTCGGCCGCTGGAAGCGTTACGCCGATCCCTCGGCAGAGACGCCTTTTCAAACTGGCGGTGGCCTGAAGTGGTTCCACCCCTATCTGCAGAGCCTGCTCAAAGGCGACGCGCCGATCTACGGCGAGGACATTTTTCTGAACCTGACCCTGACCAACTTCACCCAATTCGAAGCGCGCCGCTTGCCTGTGCCGAGCGGAGTCAGCACCGCACGACCGGACAGCTCGGAGTTCTTCGGCCGCAGCGAGCAGCTCTTCGTCTCGAGCGATTTCCAGATAGGCGTCGACATCTTCAAAGGGGAGACCGCCTTCAAGCCGGTCGAGTGGGCGATCCGGCTGCTCCATGTCTACAACATTAACTACGTCGACATCGAGGAGGCCAACGTCCTCGATGTCGATCCGCGCGGCTCGGACGGCTCGCGCACGACGCGGCAGAAAGATTTCTTCGCGCTCCAGGAAGCGTTCTTCGAGTTCCACATCCGCGATCTCTCCAGCAACTACGACTTCATCTCCTCGCGCTTCGGGGTGCAGCCATTCGTGAGCGATTTCCGCGGCTTCATCTTCAATGATTCGAACCTCGGCATCCGCATCTTCGGCAATCTCGACAACAACCGCCTCCAGTACAACCTCGCCTTTTTCGACATGCGCGAGAAGGACACCTACTCGGACTTGAATGAATTCAATGCGCGCGATCAGCGGGTTTTCATCGCCAACATTTACCGGCAGGATTTTTTCGCGAAGGGCTACACCGCGCAGCTCAGCTTCCACGCCAGTTTCGATGAGGCGAGCCGGCATTACGACAACAACGATCTCATTGTGCGACCGGCACCCATCGGCGCGATCCGCGATCATTATGTGCAGTCGTACTATTTCGGCTGGGCGGGCGACGGACACATCGGCCGGCTGAACATTTCACACGCCTTTTACCAGGTGCTGGGCGAAGACAGTTTCAACGGCATCGCCGGTCGCAAGGTGAACATCTTCGCGCAAATGGCGGCGCTCGAACTCTCGATCGACAAGGACTGGCTGCGGCACAAGCTCTCCTTCTTCTACGCGAGCGGCGATGACGATCCGACGAACGGCCAGGCCAGCGGCTTCGACACCATTCTGGACCGGCCGTTTTTCATTGGCGGACCGTTCAGCTACTATATCCATCAGGGTTTTAACCTCGGCGGCGCGGTCGTAAACTTTAAGCAGCGCGACAGTCTGGTGATCGATTTCCGCAGCAGCAAGACCGAGGGCCAGGCGCAGTTCGTGAATCCGGGAGCGGTCATTGTCGGCTACGGCACGGATGCCGAGGTCACGCCGAAGCTGAAGGCGTTCTGCAATGTGAACTACATCTGGGCCGTGACGACGGAGCCGACCCGGCGGGTCTTGTTCACGAATAACGCGAGCAACGAGATCGGGCTCGACGTCAGCGTGGGCGTGCAATGGCGGCCGCTCTTGACGGACAACGTCATCATCACCGCGGGGTTTGGTGCGCTCGTGCCGGGCGCGGGGTTCAAGGATATCTATCGCGCGAATACGCGGCCAGTGCCCGGGTTTCCGCAGGAGAAAGTCGGGACGGTGGATGACTTTTTGTATAGCGGGCTGCTCACGGTGACGCTGACTTACTGATGAAGAAAGGAACGGCGAAACAGGCGAGCGTGTGTCTCAAGGAGGAGGCGGACGCGGACTTCGGCTCGAAGCTTAAAGGCGGAACGTCGAACGCTGAACGTCGAACGCCGAACGTCGAACTGAAGAGGGGGAATGCGGAGACTGGTGGCGGCGTTCGCTTCGATCTCGAGGAACGTCTGCTTGATTATGCAGTGCGAATCATCCGGCTTGTCGATGCTTTGCCGGCTACGAAGGCGGGCAGGCACGTGGCGGATCAGCTGCTGCGCTGCGGTACGTCGCCGCTCGCGAATCACGGCGAGCTGCAAGGTGCAGAGTCGCGCCGCGACTTCATCCATAAGCTCGGAATTTGCCTCAAGGAAATCCGCGAGGCGCAGCGCTGGCTACGACTGATTCATCGCGTTCCGCTGCTCGCGCCGGCGAAGATCAGTCCGCTGCTTACAGAGACGGACGCCCTGATCCGCATTTTCGTGCGCAGCGTCCGGACGGCCGAAAAGAACCGCTGATGTCGTCGCGTCGCCAATCCTCGTTCGACGTTCGACGGTCGACGTTCGGCGTTCGGCGTTTCTTCCTCCTCCTCCTCCTCCTCGCGTTCCTCGCTCCACTCTCCCTTCGCGCTGAGCTGTCGCTTCCCCCCACCTCCGTCTCCCCAGACTTCCCCGTCACCCGCCCCGCCGCCGCCCCGAAACGCAACTGGATCGACCAGACCCAGGCGCAGGCCGATGCCAAAAGTGTCGGCTGCAATCAGTGTCACTCCGGTGTCGAGCCAATGCATTCCTCGCCGAGTGTCGTGCTGGGTTGCACCGATTGCCACGGCGGAAATTCATCCCGCGGCCTGACCAAGGAACAAGCTCACGTCCTTCCGAAGGAAAAGGAATTCTGGAAGACCGCGGCCAACCCGCCCGGCTCGAACGTCTGGCTCAATCACGAATCACCCGAGTTCATCCGCTTCATGAATCCCGGCGATCTCCGCGTGGCCAAGCAGTCCTGCGGCCTCTGCCACGACAAGATCATCAACAACGTCCATCACAGCATGATGAACCATGGCGCGATGCTCTGGGGCGCTGCGCTTTACAACAACGGCGGGTTCAACCTGAAGAATTACCGCTACGGCCAGGCCTACGGCGCCAGTGGCGTCCCGCTCCGCCTCGTCAACTACACGCCCGTGACCGCGCGCGATACGCAGGAGCGCGGCATCCTCCCTTTCCTCGATCCGCTCCCGCGCTTCAACCTCGGCAACCCCGGAAACATTCTGCGCATCTTCGAGAAAGGCGGAGAGAAACAATTGCAGCTCGGCAACCCGACCGTCGCGGAGCCGCCGGGCAAGCCGCTGCGCCGTCTCTCAGAGCGCGGCCTTGGCACGCTGAACCGCATTGATCCGGTGTTTCTCGGATTGGCGAAAACACGCCTGCACGATCCGCTCCTCGGCTTCCTCGGCTCCAACGACCATCCGGGTGATTATCGCTCGAGCGGCTGCTCGGCTTGTCATGTCGTTTACGCAAACGATCGCTCGCCAACGAACTCAGGCTGGTGGAGCAAATACGGCCATCAAGGCCTGAGCTTTA
>JACCZO010000241.1 GCA_013695925.1 Chthoniobacterales bacterium | reverse complement strand
GTTTATTCACACCGCCAATTTCGGTCACCGGCACATAGACCGTCGCGCCATCATTGCTGAACGCGACCGGGCCCGAAGCGCCGGCCGAGGGACCCGTGATCGGCAGGGTCCAAAGCACCGCACCATCGGCGGAATTCACCGCGACCACTTTTCCGTTCACCCCAAAGGAATAGACGGTCGGGAAAACGAGCACGCTGCCGTCGGGCGAGACGGTTGGCATAACCGGGAAGGTGCCTCCTGCAATGCCATCGACTTGCCAACGCTTTTTCCCGGTCGGAGTGAGCGACCAGAGATTCACGTAGGAATGGAAGATGTAAATGTTGGCATCCGGACCCGTCGTCAGGCCGAGCAGAGTCCCGCTTGGGAACGGAAACTGGAACGACCATTCACGCGACCCATCCGGATTGTAATCGTAGAGAGTTCCGGTGTCGTTCATGAGGGCGTCCCCATTCGGGGAAGCCACCGGGCGGGCAACGCCGCTGAACGAAACGCACCAGAGGAGGTTGCCGTCGAGGTCGACAGCATTCAACCCTTCCGCGAAATCCGTGCAACCCGGCACGAATTCTTCCGCAAAATAGAGTCGGTCCGGAGCCAGCGGCACGGGCTTAATGCCGGTGCCATCGTTATTCGAGTAGCCGGGGACATTCCAGAGCAGACTACCAGCCGGATTGAGCGCGAGCGCGCCCAGCCCACCCCCGTCCGTGACCGCATAGATATTTCCATCCGCGCCCACCGTTGGGCCGGCCATGATCCCCTGACCACCGGGCGGCTCGGTAAAGCTCCAGATCAGTTGACCGGCCGGCGTGTAGGCGAAAATAGTCAGGCCTGAACCCGAGTAAACCGTGCCGTCCGGACCGATGTCGACCGGTTTCGAATCGCCGGAATCTTTGCTCCAGAGGATCTGGCCGACGGGAGAAATCTTATACAGATCCTCGCTGTGCAGATAGATGTTGCCGTCGGGCGCCACCCGAGGGGCGGCCGTCGATGGCGTGTAAGTCAAGTCGACGCTCCAGATGATCTCACCCGCAGCTTGCGCCGACGCGGTGCTGATGCTGCCAACAAAACAGATCAGCAGCCCACACAGAGGCAAAACAAGACCGAGGATGGGGAAGCCAGAGCTTGGATTTCGCATCGTGAGATGACGCGGAACGAGATTTTTCAAAAAGTGACGAACAGGGCGGTTTTTCATATTGGAAGTCGAGCGACTGTTTCTGTGAACGCGGAATTTCGTAATGCTGGCTTATACGAGCAACTGATAAAAAAGTTACAGCTCTGTTACCGCCCCCGCAGGATCTCACAAATGCTTCATCGAGCTTGGCGCTGCTCTGGTTCATTCGCCTGGCCGATCAGAAGCCACGGCCTGCGCCTTGGCCCAACTCAGGCGCTCCTACCGGCCAAAGGTGGCCCGGTAAACCCGGTCGTTCCCGTAGCCAAGAAACCAGATGCGCCGGTCGGAGCCAAGCGCGATTCCCGTCGGATTGCTCCCGGGAAATTCGGGCGACTCGGTCGCAACGCCTGCGGTCGTGATTTTCCCGATCCTGCTGCTGCCGAACTCAGTAAAAATCAGCGTGTTGCCGTGACCAGGCGCGATCTGCTCCGCCGAGTTTGGGATAGGGTGGAAGGTGAATACGCCTGCCGGGGTGATCCTTCCGAGCTGGGCCGAGAAGCGGAGAGTAAACCAGATGTTACCGTCGGGACCGAGGGCAATCGAGTACGGCAGACTCAATCCGTTCCCGAATTCGGTGATCACGCCCTCTGGCGTGATTCGCCCGATCTTGCCCGCCCCTTCCACAAACCACAGATTTCCATCCGAACCCACCGTGATATCGCCGGGAAAGGAATCTGGAGTCGGAACTGGGAAGCTCGTTAGGGTGCGGGTCGCCAACTCCAGGCGCCACACGCTATTTCCCACCAGGTCAGTAAACCAAATGTTGCCATCCGGACCGGTCACAATCCCTCCCGGGACCCCGGAGGTTGAAAACGGAATCTCGGTGATTCGGCCGCTCGGCGTAATGAAGGCAATCTGCCCCGCCGCTCCCTCCGAGAACCAGACGTTACCATCCGGCCCAGCCGTGATAGCGTTCGGAAAGCTGAAGGTTGGAGTGCGGAATTCCGTAATTATGCCGTCGGGCGTAACGCGGGCCACATTGCTGGCGTTCTGCTCAGTGAACCAAAGGTTGCCGTCCGGCCCGAGAGTGATTGAGACCGGCTCGCTATCCCTCGTCGGGATCGGAAAAGCCCGCACCCCTGCTTGCGCACCCTGGATCAACGAACAAGTCACCAAAGCGAAACCGAGGATAGATTTCACCGCGAGGTGAAGCCGCGAAAAGAGCGGCGCCGCAGCGGTCTTAGGATCACATTTGATTAGTCTGTGCATGGTCTTATTGGTCTTGTGCATGTTTGTCTCTTGATCAGCGAAGAACAACTCGGGATTCTTCTACCGAGGTATGGGAGCGTGGTAGCCGACGCGGAAGCATGGGACACGAACAGCAGGCTCAAAAAAAGTAAGCCGAGACTTAACAACGTTCCGTAACCTCTAGTCTAATTCTTCAAGGGGTACTTCCCTCGATGCGGTTGACTACTTCTTCGGGAGATTGCCTTCATCGGCTCATGACGGTAGCGGTCGCGCTTCCGCCCGCGCTGCTCTTAACGGTGATAGTCACTGGATTAGTCGCGAGCGGAAATTTGCCTGTATATTTTGTCCTTCTCTTCGTTAGCGACCCAATCAGGGTGTTCGTCGCAGTCTCATACACTTGCAGCGTGCCGGTCGGGTCACTGTCGGTCGCCTGTACGGAAAGCGTTCCGCTCGAATAAGTGGCTCTCGTGATCGTCACGATGTCGCAGTTGTCGGTCGTAATATTCAACTCCCACCCGCCAGCCAAGCTACCTGAGTCCGTACTTTGATCGTCCATAATGTACAGCGACCAGGTTCCAGTTGGATTTGTGCCGTTAAAGACCGAAAGCGCCGAGCCACCCAAAGGCAGGGGCGCGGGCGCGGCGAAGGTGTCGTCTGGACCGAAATTAGTCGGTTTAAAAGTCCCGCTGATTAACTGCGTGGCGTCCGGCAGGCTGTTAAGAGCTGCGTCGTCGAGCGTCAGTGTCACGTTTACCGCGTCAGGCGCACCGCCAACATCCGAGAGGATGATTGCGTTCTGTCCCCCTGGACCCACGAGCAGGATGTCCACGTCGTCGGGAAAGATGTGGTTAAAGCCGTTCAGCTTGGCCGTCACCTGCGTCACGTTGCCGGATAAGGCGGGGACCACGATATTCGAAGGATAAGGCACAGCCGGCCCGCTCGTTCCACTGGCTGGGACGGAGATGGGCGTGGTATTGGCGAAGTGAGCCGGCGTTGCGCACGGGGTCGGGGTCGGTGACGGCGTGGGGGTCGGCGTCGGCGGCGGGGTTGGCGAGGTGGGCGTTAGAAGCACGGCACGAATCTTAAGCGTCGACATCTTTTGCGCATCCACGGCGATCTGGCCCGCATCGTTGATGCCCGTGGCGGTATAGAGCCGATAATCCGCGCCCGAAGCGTCAACCAGCGTTTCCAGGTCGAACATCTGTCCGTCACGGTAGATGAACGCAACCTGGTAGAGCGCTCCACCGGTGTAAGGGCGATAGGTGTAACCCACCACCTCGTCGTTAATGTTAATCCCGTAGCCGGCACTGCGGTCGCTCAGGAAGTCATTATCGCCGATCGCTCCGAGATCGAGCATCCTCGTGCCATCGTAAAGAAAGGCATGCTCGCGGTTGTCGCTGCTGATCGTGGACGCGCCCGTGACATGTCCATTGGCATTGATGAAAGCCCCAGAGCTGTGTGATCCCGCAATCGTGCCAAGATCCCGCATCCCGCCAACAGCATCCCAGATGAAGGCGTGGTTGGCCTCAAACGCGATGGAGGTTTGCGCGTTTCCGGTGACGACCCCCGAGTCATTAATGCTAAGGGCTTGGGCATACTGGCCCCCCAGCGTACCGAGATCGCGCATCCCATTAGTGGCGTCCCAGATAAATGCGCGCGTGTTGCTCGTGCTCAAGTCAGGTCCGGAATGACCCACTACCTCTCCAGCGTCGTTTATCCCGTTGCCACGAGAGTAGTTGCCGGATAACGGAAGGAATCCGAGATCGATCGCCGTTCCGTTGCTCCAAAGGGTGGCGTGTCGAATCGAGCCGCCTTGTGGGGAATATTGAGAATCGCCGACGACGTCGCCGAGATCGTTAATCCCGACCCCGCGACTAGTCGTGCCGCCCGGCAATGTCCCGAGGTCTGCCATCACGCCGTTGCTCCAGAGAAAGGCATGAGATTCCGTGTAACCCGTGACCTGCGCTTGATTGTTGATTCCACCCGGAATACTGAAGGTTTTTCCCGGGAGCGTGCCGAGGTCGGTGAGGCTGTAAGTCGTCTGCGCAGCGGCAGCTGCACACAGAGTGACACCGGCCGCGCCGGTGAGGAAGGAAAGTAAATTTTGTTTCATATTGAACAGGTTATTCCAGCGTCCGGCGACAAGTTGGTTGCACTCCGCATTTCATCCGCCCGGTCGATTCTGAATCGTGTATTGTGCCCAGAGAGGCTGTAGAAGTCGCATATCTGTTACTATTTAGTTTTTCCCGATGCTTGATCTGTTGCCCGTCGCAATTTCTCAACGAGGGAACGGCGTTACGTAGACTTTTTCGTTCCCATACCCTAAGAACCAGGCCACGCCCCTTGGCCCAGCCGTTATGCCCGTCGGTTGGCTGTTGCGAAACTCCATCGACTCCGTGACAACGCCGTCCGTCGTGATCGCGGCGATCTTGTTGGAAGCGAACTCCGTAAACAAAAGGGTGTTTCCCGGCCCGCGAGCCCGCCCTTCCGCGCGACTAGGGATCGGGTAGAGGGTAATAGCACCGCCTGTGGTAATTTTGCCGATCTGCAGCGTGAAGGCGAGAGTGAACCAGAGATTACTATCGGGCCCCGCCACGATCGCGCGCGGGTTGTCCAGGCCGCTCGCTACCTCGGTGATGACTCCGCTCGTCGTGATGCGCGCGGGCGGCGGATCGCTCGGTGAACCAAAGATTTCCGTCCGCTCCCACTGCAATTTCTTCCGGGAAGGAATTCGGCGTCGGGATCGGGAACTTACTCAGGGTCTGAGTGTCGAGAGCGTAGCGCCAAATATTGTTGCCAGTCAGGTCACAAAACCAGATGTTGCCATCGGGTCCCGTGGTGATGCCCGACGAGGCGTCGAACAGTGAAAACATGATTTCGGTGATCCGTCCCTCCGGAGTGATGAAGGCGATCTGCCCGGTCGAACCTTCCGAAAACCAGACATTTCCGTCCGGGCCCGGTGTGATATCGAAGGGAAAACTGAAGGTCGGGGTCGTAAACTCGGTGATCACCCCTTGCGGGGTAATGCGTGCGACCTGGCTGCTATTCTGGAGGGTGAACCAAAAATTCCCGTCCGGCCCCAGCGTGATCGAAATCGGCTGGCTGCCGGTCGGGATCGGGAATGAGCGAGACCGGGCTTGCGCAGCGCTCCCCTCGGCCAGGGCCGCCAGCGCCAGGCCGAGAGCGAGTCTTGTCCAGAAGAAACGCCGGGCAGCTGGGCGAGCCGCAGCGGCCGGATGAAGACGTTGGGATAAGGATTTCATGATCTTTGTTGCGGATCATCCTTTGGCCCCGGCATCACGAATGCAATTCTATAAAAGTTACAAACTTGTTACTTTCCGCTCGTTCGGCAGGGCAAGCTCTCTCCACTTCTTCCTCGCCTTGCAACTCAGTGTCCTACATCTCGGGTGAATAACCTTTGGCTCGGAACTGTTCTTGTCAGGAAGCGTTGATCTGCAGCGCAACGCGGCGGAGAGTCCTCTCCTCCGCGCTCGAAGTGTCCCGGTCGATCGGTCTCGGGGCTAGTGTCCCGGATCTTTCTGCTCGGGAGTGAGTTGGCTGATCCAGCCCTCGACCTCGGGCGAAAGCTGCCCGGTGCCAGACAAGGCGACGGTTTTCTGAATCCATCCATCGTGGGTCATGGGAAGCGGCTTTACGCCCTGGCCGCCGGTGCCATCGGTCGCCCCTGCGCTCCGGCTCCCGTTCGCGAGCAGGATCGTCCCCACGACAGCGGCGTCCGCGCCGTTGTCATCTCCGTTGGGATCGGGATCAATAATTGTCAGGACGTTCGCGTGCTGATTAGTGACGTAGGCGTAGTAGCCGCCGCCCAACTTGGCACCCCAGTTCACCCCGTGCGTCCCCGCGGGAGTCGGGACGAGGGCGACGACTTGATCGGTGGTCGTGTCGATGATGGCCACATGATCCGCCGAGTCAGTCGGTGGACGATTCACGTTTGTGAGCGATAGCACTGCAGTGGCGGCCCACCGTTCGTTCGGACTCACCGGTGTTTGGATCGGTGCCTGAAGTGTATGAAAGATGTCGAGACCGGTTTGCCCATCGGGGGCCAGGGTCACAGGGATGTTTCCCAAAATGGTCTGCGTATCCACATTAATGACCGTGACCTTGCCGCTCACAACATTGGCCACATAGGCCTTGGCCACACCGTTGACGTGGCATTCGCCGACTGCGATCGGCATCAGGATTGGTGAGGTCAAGGGGTCGTTCGGGTTCTGGACGAACTCCTTCAGAACCGCACCGCTCGCCGTGTCCAGGATACTGATCGAACCGGCGGGACCGATTCCCTTGAAGACGTTCGGAACGATGGTGCGGTCGCCAGTGCCACAAGTCAGCCAGTGACCATGAGGATTATTGGTCCCATTGCCGGTCGGCTCGCTGTCGATGATCTTCAACCCCGAGGGGCCATCGTCCTGAACCTTTACCATGTTGTTATCCGCACTCAGTGGGACAGTCAGCACTCCGGTCTCCGGCCCTAGAGTGGGGATGGTGATGATATGCGTGGGTGCCTCTCCGACCGTGATGCTGCTCAGGATCCGGCCACTCGAGCGATTGATCTTGTTGATCCACTGACCGAACCAATTTCCGTTGTAAACCGAGTCGAGAGCGAAGTTAGCCCACATATTGTGAGGGTTGTTCCACATCCCGCGGGCTCGCTTGCCATTAATCTCCCGCTCGACCTTAAAGGTCGCCGCATCAAGCACGGTGATCGTGCCGGGTTTCACCGCTCCGTTCAGGTCCCTTTGGTTGCGCACGGCCTCGAACTGGGTATTCACCCAGACCTCGCCAACGCCCGGGATGGCGGGTTTGACCTCGGATGAGGAATCGAGAATGTCCCACTTCGCCAGTTTGTCGGCATCCGTGGGAGCGATCGTGGTGATGACGGCGAGGACTGTCGCCGCGGGCAGCGAGCTCACCCCCAGATGGCCGATGAAAGGGAGCATCGTGGAGGTGACATCAGGGATATTGCCTGCGGCATCGGTCACTCCCACGACGGCCGTCATGTAGGGATGAATCTTGCAGTGAAACAGATAGACTCCCGGCAAATCGAAAGTCGCCGAAAGTGACCCTTTCTGCGATTTATCCTGGTCCAGGACCAGGCCGGATCCGGTCGGCTTCATGAGGAGTGTCACCGTATGCCGCGTGCTTGTGCAACAGTTGCTGATTTCAAAATCAACCCTCTCGCCCGCCCGAACGGTCGTGAAGGGCGTGCCCGTGATCGCACTCTTGAACCAGTTCCCCGGTTCGTCGGTAAGGCTCATGGTGTCGACCGCGCCGGCCGCATGGGCGATTTGCGGCACGGCTGCAGCCAGCGCCAGCAGCGCGAGCAAACGGAAGCAGCTTGATAGTAACTGACGGATCTTTTTCATAACGGGTTGTCCTTTCCTGAGGGAAAGGTTGACTTTTTCCTGCGTGTTGATTCCTGATTCTATCCCCGTCGGATAGGACATCTAACCGACAATGGTAACGTGGTTGTTACTTTTGCGGCGCGCCACAAGGCAGAAGTGAACCATGCGTCAGGTCGCGACCGCCAGTGCGCCGAACCTGTGTTCGTTAGGCCGCCTGCGGCAGCCTGACGTTCAATTCCGTCCAGGTCGTATCGGCGCGAAGCAGGGAAACTTCCCCGCCGTGGGCGCGCGCGAGCTCGCGGGCGGTGCTCAGGCCGAGACCGCTCCCGCCGATGCGCTCGTCGCCGCGGACCCGGTAAAACCGTTCGAACAAGTGGCGCACGCGTTCCGGCGGAATGCCTGCCCCGCTGTTGCCGACGGTCAGTTCCACCGCGCCATTCACCGCCTGCGCGGCCAGGCGCACCCGCCCACCCGGTGCATTGTACTTGATCGCGTTTTCGAGCAGCTTCTGCGCGATCATTCCCACGAAGGCGCGGTCGGCGTTGAGCGGCAGATGCGGCGGAATCTCCGCCTCGACCGTGAGGCCTAACGGCTCGGCCAGCGCGCGCGCATCATCCAGCACCCCAGCGAGCAGCTCGCTGAGGTCGAACTCGTCCTTGTGCAACTCGAGCCGGCCGGCATCGGCCCGCGCGAGCAGGAGCAGGTTGTCGGCGACGGAGTTGAGCTGATGGACTCGATGGAGCAGCCCTTCCGCGGTGACCTGGGTGTTGGCGCTGCACTCGGGGTCGGCGAGAATTTCTTCCACGCCGGCGCGCAGCACGGCGATCGGCGTCTTGAGGTGATGGGAAGCGTCGGCAGAAAAACGCGCTGATTGCTCGAAGCTTCGTTGCAAGCGCTCAAAGGCAGCGTTGAGCACTTCAATCAAACCTGCAATCTCGTCGCCGGTCGGGGGAACCGGCAGGCGCTGGTCGAGCCGCTGTGGCGTGATGCGCGCCGCGGCCTGCCGCACTTCCTCGATCGGGGCGAGCGCCCGGCTCGCGACCCAGCGGCTGCCAACGAGAATGAGCAGCAGCACCGTCGGGATCGCGCCCAGCATGGCAAAAAAAATGTCACGGCCGACCTGGTGGATCTGCTTGAGATCGTCGCCGACACGGAGCGTCAACCCGTTCTGGGTAAATTCCGCCAGCCGGATACTGCGCCCATCAATCTTGTGATTGTGAAACTCTTTGATGCCATCCGTGGGAAAAGGCGATTGCAAGGTCGGCGAGCGGTAAAGCAGCGCGCCCTGGGCGTCGCTTACTTCGACAAATCGGTCGCGCATGGCCAGCGGCACGAAGATCTCCTTGAAGATCCGTCGATTCTTGG
>JACCZO010000204.1 GCA_013695925.1 Chthoniobacterales bacterium | reverse complement strand
CACACGCGCGTTACTGGGGAATGCCCATCCTGAAAATCATCGGCCCCATCCCGGCGACTGCCTGGATTCCGCTCGCGATGGTGGTGGCGCCTTCCGCGCTCTTTTCCGCGATGGGATTGGTGGCTTTTGCGGTCTGGTTTCCGGTCACGATGCTGACTGCTTCGGGCATCGCCAACACCCGCACTTCATATCTCGACGTCGCGCGCACTCTCGGCGCGGGCCGGGCTTACTTGATTTTTCGCGTCGCCATCCCGGCGGCGTTGCCAAACATCTTCCTCGGTCTCTTTATGGGGCTGGGCACGTCCTTCCTCACGCTGGTGGTGGCGGAGACGGTCGGCGTCAAATCTGGTCTCGGCTGGTATCTCGCCTGGGCTCAGGGTTGGGCCGATACGGCAAAGTCTATGGCGCACTGGTCATCATGGCGGCCTTTTTCTCGACCATCATGACCGTGCTTTTCAAGGTTCGGGACCGGGTCCTGGTTTGGCAGAAAGGTGTCATCAAATGGTAAAACTCAACGTTGCTTCTACGGAATTGGACGAGGCCGCATCCGTCAGGGTGCGACATGTCACGAAACGTTTTGATTCTCCCGATGGAGGAATCACGCCCGGGGCGCTGGCCTTGGATGATGTTTCGCTTTCTGTCGGAGCCGGCGAATTGGTCTCGATCGTTGGCCCGAGCGGTTGCGGCAAATCGACTCTTTTGCGCATGATTGCCGGCCTGCATGGACCGACCACGGGCGAAGTGTCGGTCGGTGCCGAACCGATTACCGAGCCAAGCGCGGAGCGAGGTCTGGTCTTTCAAGATCCGAATCTTTTTCCCTGGCTCACGGTGCGGCGAAACATCGAGGCGGGACTTGTCGCGCGCGGCGTTCTGCGGGAAAAACGAGCAGAGGTGGACGAGTTCATGCGGCTCGTCGGTTTGGAGGCCTTCGCCAACTCCTTCCCTCACCACCTCTCCGGTGGCATGGCGCAGCGTATCTCCCTGGCGCGCGCGCTGATCAACCATCCCAAAGTGCTCCTGCTCGACGAACCCCTCGGCGCGCTCGATGCCTTCACCCGCATGCGGATGCAGGATGAGGTTCTTCGTCTCTGGCGAGCCCACGGCACGACTATGCTCTTCGTCACCCACGATATCGATGAGGCAATTTACATGAGTGACCGCATCGTTATCATGACCCAACGTCCGGGAAAAATTGAGCAAATCATCCCGGTGCAACTGGAGCGCCCGCGCGATCGCAGTAGCGAGGATTTTCTCCACCTTCGCGGAGAGATCCTGGAGACGTTGCATTTCGCCGGCCAGCCGATGGCCGGGAACAAGAGTTAACTTCGCAGCACGGTAATTTCGGGCGTTACCTGTGTGTAATCCCTTTACCTTCCGGATTAGTATCGCGTCGCTCCTATTCACAACCCTGGCGCTCGCGGGCGAACGCCGCCCGTTCAACGACTCGTCAAATCGCGGCATGCTGACCGCGGCAATCGATCTCATCATTTCCTTTTAAAGGCTCGCCCGCTTTGAGGAAGCGATGGCAGATACGCCCTGTCCGCTCGGACGATGCGTCCTTCTGTGGTCGCGGGGATTGCCTGAACGGGGCGTGACGAAAAATTTACTTTCCTAAGTCCGCCTTATTATTGTATTCTGAAACTCCGAGCATGACGCCGACAGATTGAATCAAAACCCTGCCGTCCCCACCCCTGGTATCGGCCTCCGCTGAATGAAAACTGCTACTGGAAACGCCTGATGGAGAATCTTTGGAAAAATTACGGATGGAATTAACTGCGCCACTAAACAGAGCCGCGTCACCGCGCCCAACCGAAGCCGAAGCCGCCAATCGCTCCGCCACGCGACCGCCCGGGCTGCTCCGGACTCGCCCACAAACCCTCCTCCTGGTCCCGGTCGCGGCCGCGATTGGTCTTGCCATTCATTTCCTTGGTCCGAGGGCGGGCGTGGCTCTGACGACCCATTTTTATCCGTGGTTGTTGAGTGTGGTGCTCGTCCTCGGATTGCTTGGCGCGGGCTTGCAGGTGTTTTCCCCAAAATTGCGAGACTGGATGCGCCAGATGTGCCCGATTCTGGGCGTCGCGGTTCTCGCCATGGCGGTCTGGCAATTGGTCACAACCTGCCTGGGTTTGCTCCCGATGCCTTATTTTCCAGGGCCGGAGGGGGTGCTGTCGGCGCTCGTTGATGATCGTGCCCTGCTTTTCGACAGCACCTGGCATTCGCTCATCCTTCTCCTTGGCGGCTACGCGATAGGCACTGCACTGGCCCTCATCACCGGCGTCACGATCGGCTGGTTCCCCCATGCCCGTTATTGGGGGATGCCGGTCCTGAAAGTAATCGGCCCGATTCCCGCCACCGCCTGGATTCCGCTCGCCATGGTGGTCGCGCCCTCGGCCATTTTTTCCGCGGTCGGACTGGTCGCGCTCGCGGTCTGGTTCCCGGTCACGATGTTGACGGCGTCCGGGATTTCCAACACCCGTGCTTCCTATCTCGATGTGGCCCGAACGTTAGGCGCAGGCCGGGCTTATCTGATCTTCCGGGTCGCGATTCCGGCGGCTTTGCCAAATATCTTTATCGGTCTCTTCATGGGGCTGGGCACTTCGTTCCTCACCCTGGTGGTGGCGGAGACGGTCGGCGTGAAGTCGGGCCTCGGGTGGTATGTCGCCTGGGCGCAAGGCTGGGCGGAGTACGGCAAAGTGTATGGCGCGCTGGTGATCATGGCGGCCTTCTTCTCGACGATCATGACCCTTCTCTTCCGGGTGCGGGACCGGGTTCTCGTCTGGCAGAAGGGGGTCATCAAATGGTAGCCCCGGCAGCGGCGACGCACGAGGACGCGGCCTCGCTGCGCGTCTGGCACGTCACGAAAGAATTTGCCTCGCCCGATGGCGGGGTAACGCCCGGCGCCCTGGCCCTGGACGATGTCTCACTCTCGATCGCGGCGGGCGAGCTGGTCTCGATCGTCGGGCCGAGCGGTTGCGGGAAATCGACCCTCCTGCGCATGCTCGCCGGGCTAACGACGCCGACGACCGGCGAGCTGGCGATCGGGGCGGAACCGATCACGGCCCCGAGCGCGGAGCGTGGTCTGGTTTTTCAGGATCCGAATCTCTTTCCCTGGCTGACCGTGCGGCGCAACATCGAGGTGGGACTGGTCGCGCGCGGGAAGCTGCGAGAGAAGCGCGCCGAGGTCGACAAATTCATGCGCCTGGTCGGGCTGGAAGCGTTCGCCAATTCCTTCCCGCATCATCTTTCCGGCGGCATGGCGCAGCGCGTCTCGCTGGCGCGCGCGCTGATCAATCATCCGCGAGTTCTTTTGCTCGACGAGCCGTTAGGCGCGCTCGATGCTTTTACCCGCATGCGGATGCAGGACGAAGTCTTGCGGCTCTGGCAAACGCACGGCACGACCATGCTGTTCGTCACCCACGACATCGATGAAGCGATTTACATGAGCGACCGCATCGTCATCATGACGCAGCGCCCGGGTAAGATCGAGCAGATCATTCCGGTCGATCTTGACCGCCCGCGCGACCGGAGCAGCCAGGATTTTCTCCGTTTGCGCGGCGACATCCTGGAGACGCTGCATTTCGCCGGCCAGCCGATGGCCGGAAACAAGAGCTAAGGCAAAGCCGCCAAACCGAGATCGACATGGTGACAGCTGGATTGGCGTCATCTTTCGTTCTGAGAATTGACCGGAGGCGCCGTTTTCGCACATTGCGTGAAATCGCATTGGACGCCGTCGCGCCCTCGACTTACTACTTCTCTCTTTTGCCAGCCAATGCCCCGCCGACCCAAAATCCCACTCGATTCTGATTCGGACGCGTCTGGACCGCGCCTGCCGGCGGTCACGCCGCAGCTTGAACCGGGCGAACCGACCGACTTGGAGCTGATGCACCGCATCCAGCAGGAGGACCCGGAAGCCCTCTCCAAGCTTTACGATCGCTATAACGGGATCATCAAAGCGCTCATCCTGCGCGTCGTGCATAACGATGCTGAGGCAGACGACTTGCTGCAGGAGATTTTCATGGAGTTGTGGAACCAGGCGAAGAATTTTTCTGCGCAAAAAGGGAAACCGTTAGGCTGGATGGTGACCCTGGCACGGCGCCGGGCGATCGATGGGTTGCGCAAAAAGCAGGCATACATGCGGGCTGGCGAGCGCCTGCAAAACGAGACCGAACAGCAGCCCGATGCCTGGGTGCACAACGCCACCGAAGAGGAAATTAATTTTTCCGATACCCGCGTTCTTATTCGTAAAGTCATCAACGGCCTGCCCCCTGCGCAACAGCAGGCGATCGACCTGGCATTTTTTCGCGGGATGAGTCAGCGCGAAATCGCCGCAAATACGAATACTCCATTAGGGACCGTGAAGACACGCCTCGAATTGGGGCTGAAAAAGATCTACGACGGGCTCAAGGAACTAAAAGATGAGCTTTGAAGAATTCCAGAACCGGGCACGACTTTACGTGATCGGGGCATTGGAAAATGGAGAGGTCCGAGAGTTCGAAGAAGCTCGTCGCGACTACGACCAGCAGGCGGAGGATTTCATCACCGAATGCTATCGGCTTCACGAAGCGCTCGCTCTCAGCCTAAAGCCCGCGAAATCCTCCGATGCTCTGAAGGAGCGCCTCATGAAAATGGTGCGCGAACGCAAGCAGGGAAGCGCTGGTTAGGCGGGACGGGTTCCTATTCGCCGGGCTCCGCCGAGCCTTCGCATTCCATCGCGCGGAGAATGAACTCCTGCAGGAATCCGTAGAAATTGACCTGGAAAAGACTCAGGTCGCGGCGGGAACCAATCGGCGAGCGATAATGATCGCAAAGTTCCGCCTCGGTGAAATCAAACTTCGCGGCAATCGCGAGCCGGGCCTGATTGAGCGCGTTGAGCCAGGCTTCGGAATGCTGGTGCGGGATGCGCAGGGTGCTGTTGGCGAAAGGCTTCCCGTTCTCCGCCAACTGGCGCAAATCCGCCGCGACCGTCTCGGTCGCGGTCTGGAAAAGGCGGCGCAGTTCCGGTTCGACGTAAATTTTCCACTCGGCGCAAAATTCCTCTTCGTTAGGCCCGGCCGGCGCGCTGTAGAGACGTTGCTCGGCCGCGGGGACTGAGTCGGGCCTGGTGCTGACTGGGATTTGGCGCAAAAGCTCGGCCAGAAAAGGATCGATTTCGTTGATCTCGAGACTGCCGTTGTTGCGCGAAACTTCCATTTCAGCTCGTCCGCTCAATCGTCGCCAGAAGGAGATAGCCGTGCAATTGCTGCACGAAAAGCTCGGCCCGCTCCCGCACCCCGCTCCAGAGGATCGAGCGTCCGTTTTGATGCACCTCCATCATGTGGATCTCGGCCTTTTCTTTGGGGTAGCCAAAGACCTTTTGAAAAACCATCGTCACGTAACTCATCAAGTTCACCGGATCGTTATGCACGACCACGTTCCAAGGTAAATCGAGCGCCTCTTTGGTCTTTGTTTCCTGCCCGATTTCGGGCGTCGCCACCCCGCTCAAGATCTCCGGAAAAATCTGCATGAGAACGAACAAAAACTTTGCTCTAAGCAAAACCTGGTGACCGGGATAGGAAGAGGAAACGGTCCGCCCAAAGCATCGCGAAAAGCATATCACGCAAGGCGCGTGAATCAACCGGCAGAGCGTCCGGGCTACCGAAGGGAAGCCACGATGCGTTTCTGAAGCGCAGCCATCGCCGCGCGATCACTTTCCTCTCGGTCATCGAAACCGTGGAGGTGCAGGAGACCGTGCACCAGGTAAAGGCGCAGCTCGTAAAGCACAGAAGTGCGGTGCGCTGTTGCCTGGCGCGCGGCCGTCTCGACGCTGATGAAAATTTCTCCGTGTTGGAAAGTGATGACATCGGTCGGGCCATCGATCTGCATGAAACGCCGATGCAACTCGCTCATCCTGCGATCGGAGATAAGGACAACGTCAACCTGCGGCAACCTTGTCAGGCCCGTGCCGCGTGCGCGCGCGCACGCTACGAGCGCGCGGCGGGCGAACTCCTCCAGAGCCGGCCGGTCGAGCTTCACTTTGCGCTGCCGGTTAAAGACAGAAATCCGCGGCAAAGAAGCCGTTTTCATTTTCGCTCTGCCTGCTCGAGCGCGCCAAGTTCGCGGTAAAGCTTCGCCAAATGCGGCGCGTGCATCTTCGCCGCCTTCGCGGCACGGAGCGGTTCACCCCAGATCGGCTCGATCTCGAGCGGACGACCTGCCCTGTAGTCGATCAATGTCGAAGGTTGATAGTCACCCATCTTTTCCGTGTTTTTCATCAGCTCGAGCGCCACTGCGGTTGGCAAATGATGGCCGGCCATCATGACCCGCGCAGGAGGAAATGCACATCGCGGCCAAAGTGCGCGAGTTTGCCGCCGTAATAGAGGCCGATCGCACCCGCACCGACAATCGCGATGCGAAACTATGGAAGGACGTGCCTCGATCGCATTCCTATCCAACCGGACGTTGCTCGGCCTGGAAGTTGCGCGTGATCAGGCGCGCGCCCTTGTTGAAGGTGACGTAGGCCCAGGCCCATTGCAGCAGGACGGCGATTCGGTTCCGGAATCCGACCAGATAAAGGACGTGAATAAAGAGCCAGGCCAGCCAGGCCGGGAAGCCGCTGAAATGCACGATGTTCAGGTCGGCCACCGCGCGGTTGCGGCCGATCGTGGCCATGCTGCCCTTGTCCCAATAATAAAAGCGCTGCGGCTTCGCACCCTCGACCATGTGCAGGATGTTGCGCGCCGCGTGGCGCCCCTGCTGGATCGCAACCGGTGAAACGCCCGGGAGCGGTTTGCCATCTTTCGAGGTGAAATTCGCCAGGTCGCCGATCACCTGCACCTCGGGATGACCCGGGATCGTCAGGTCATCCTGCACCACGACCCGGCCGGCTTTATCGACCGGCACGCCTAGCGTTTTTCCGACGAACGACGCGGTGTTGCCCGCCGCCCAGATTTTTACCCGGCAGGGAATGAATTTGCCGGCCACTTCGAGGCCGTTCTCGGTCAGGTTCTCGGCGTGGGTGCCGGTGATCACTTCGACGCCCAGCTCCTGCAATTGCTCGAGCGCGCTGACCGAAAGATCTTCCGGAAATCCCGACAGCACCCGCTTGTCGCCTTCCACCAGAATGACCCGCGCGGTCGAGGGATCGATATGCCGGAAATCTTTCGCCAGGGTTTTGCGCGCGATCTCGGCAATCGCCCCGGCCATTTCCACACCAGTCGGCCCGCCGCCGATGATGACGAAATTCATCGCGGCCGCACGGGCCTCGGGATCCTGCGTTTTTTCGGCAAACTCAAAGGCCAACAAAATCCGCCGCCGGATTTCGACCGCGTCTTCGAGACTCTTCAGACCGGGCGCGAGTTTCTCCCATTCCGGATGCCCGAAATAAGAGTGGCGCGAACCGGTCGCAACGATCAGGTAATCGTAGGGCATCTCCCGCTCCGTTGTGCGAACGAGGCGCGCCTCGACATCCACCGCCTGCACCTCGGCGAGCAGCACTTCGATGTTTTCGTATTTCGTCAGAATGCCGCGGACTGGCGCCGCGATATCGGCCGGGGAAAGCGCGGCGGTCGCGACCTGATAGAGGAGCGGCTGGAAGAGATGATGGTTGGTGCGATCGAGCACCGTCAGGAAGACCGGTTTATTACCGAGGTGTTTTGCCGCCTCCAGCCCCCCAAATCCCGCGCCTATGATCACCACACGCGGAACCGGCCGGCTTTCAGTTTCCATGCGAGAAATGATCGCTGGAATAGCCGGAGGGTAAAACAGAAAAACGGTTGTCAGCCCGGGTCGCTATGCTTATCTTCCGCGCCTTATGCCCAAGTCCATCGCGCGCAGCAAGACGAGAAAAGCCGTCGCCAAACGGTTCAAGATCACCGGAACCGGGAAGGTGCTGCGCTCCCATGCCGGCCGTCGCCATCTCATGTCGACCAAGAGCGCCAAGACGAAGCGGCAGCTTGCGAAATCGGCCCTCGTGCACGAGACCGACATGCAGCGGATCAAGGCGAACCTTCCCTTCGCCTAAGCTAAGAACGCGTTCGCTCAGGCTGGTGCGCATCCCGTGCGCCAGGATGTTTTAGAGAATGACTTGACGCGCAGGACGTTCGTTCTCTAAAACGACGGCTTCATGAAAGCCCCGTCCTTTTGTCGTTCCATCACGCTCTGGTTTTTGCTCGTTGTTCTGGGCTCGGCCATTCCTTCGGCCTTCGCCCAGGGCACTGATGCCGACCGCGCCAGACTTTTCCGCAGCCAGGGTGCGCTCGCGCCGCCCGAGAGCGTGACGGCGACGGGCGTTGACCAGGGCTACGCCGCCGCCAGCCCGAACGACAGCGACCTCGGAGAACAAGCCATCCTCAAGCGGGTCGAGAAATACGAGCCGTTCACCATCGAAACCGGGGTGCCTATTTATTACACCTCAAACGTCGCGCTAGTAGATCGCGGCAAGGTCAGCGACGTCATCATCGCGCCGGTCATCGGCGTGACTTACGCTCCGAAACTGTCGAAGACGCTCTACGCGGAGTTCACCCTGCGGCAGCAATTTTTCTATTACCAGGACGTGAGCAGTTTCGATTTCGCGAGCTTCGATGCGCTGGCCGGGCTGGCCTATTACGTGCCGCAACTTCACAATCTGAGTGTGCGGGCGAATCTCGATTACAATCGCCTCACCGGGACGGATAACTTCGACGATTTTTTTTCCAACGTCGCCCTCGGGGTGAGCGCGGAGGTGCCTTTCCGGATCGGGCGCGCCCAGCAAATCTCGGTCGGCGTGGACGCCAACGTGAGTCTTTACGCCACGCCGGACCCGCCGCAGCGCAACGACTTCGGGTTCTACGTCGGCTACTCGGTCGCGGTCAGCCGGA
>JACCZO010000154.1 GCA_013695925.1 Chthoniobacterales bacterium | reverse complement strand
CCGCATTTGAGAATCGGGCGGTAGCGTTACTTCATCTTGGCCAACGCGTCGTCCACCATCTGGAGATGCTCCTTCAGGGTCGGGAGCGTGTCCTTGGCGAACTTCTTCACGTCGGAATCTTCTTTCGAGGCGGTGTCGTTCGCTT
The DNA here is from genome assembly GCA_013695925.1 of Chthoniobacterales bacterium. Classification (GTDB taxonomy): domain Bacteria; phylum Verrucomicrobiota; class Verrucomicrobiia; order Chthoniobacterales; family UBA10450; genus Palsa-1392. Next base: position 2,888 of record JACCZO010000154.1, on the reverse strand, counting down.
CTTTTTCGAAGAGCGCGATGTCTTTCTCGTGATGCTTCTTGAGCATCGTCAGATACTCTTTGTCGAAGTTGTCACCGGTCATCTTGGCGGGTTTGGCCTCGACGGTGGATAGGTCGAGGTTTTCTTCCTTGGCCATTTCCATTATCTTATCGTTCGCTTTCCCGTGATCGGTGATCATGCGCTCGGCGATTTGCTTGGTTGCGTCGTCCGTGGCTTTTTCTTTGGCCATTTTGGCGTGTTCCACTTCGGTCACGCCGCCTTTGTAGGCCTTCTTCAGGAACTGCTTGTCCCCCGCGCTGAGCTTCGATTCCGTCGCAGTTTTTTCTTCCGCCGCCCGGACGTTGGAGGAGAGGCAGAATCCGGCCGCGGCGAGCGCGGCGACAAATGTGATTGAGATATATTTTTTCATAATGGTGTTTTTGAGCTTGGTTGTTTTTGTGCCGGTAAACGCCGGCATTTACCTATCGTCAGGAAACCGAATCTTGGATGTGAAGACGCTCGTTGCCCGCCCTCCTGGTGCAGTGAGTCGTTGAAAAGTGAACACCGCGGCGGCAGCACGCTTTCGCGGAGGGCGGCTTTGGAAGCCGCCCCGCCGGGTTGCAAACCCGGCCTCCTTTTACGTCGCCGGTTCCTCGGTGGCTCAGAACCAACTCTCACTGCACTAGGCTTCCGCTGACTTGCGGTAAGAGCGTTCGACCCGGGCCGCCACGTCGCGATAGCCGTAATCGGCTTCGTAGATCTGCTTCATCGCATCGATGTATTTTCCGGTTTCACCCATCTTCTCGTAGACCAAGCCCAGGTTGTAGACGATTTCCTTTTTCACCATGTCCATCACCACCATCTCACGCGCGGCGTCGTCGAGTTGCTTGGCCGCCAAGTCGAGCATGCCGAGCTCGCGATAGCACTGTCCGAGCAGATTCATTGCTTTGAGCCGCGCGTTTGGATTCTGGCGCGCGCGTTGCAGCTCGGGCAGGGCGTCGCGGTACTGGCCGGCGGCGGTGAGATGTTCGCCCAGCTCGTAGCGCAATTGCAGATCGGTCGGGTTGCGGTCGAGTCGTTTCCGCGCGTCGTCGATCAGGATTTCGGCCCGCTGGCGTTTGGCGGCCTCGAGATCGGCTGATTTCTCGGCGAACTGTTCCGCGCCGCTTCCGTGCTGCGCGAGGTACTGCTCGTCTTCGCGGATTTGCCGCTCGAGCTTTTTCATTTTCAAGTCGGCCACTTTGCGGACCAACCCGGGATCGGTGCGGTTCGTTAGGTCAACCGCATACTGATACCAGGCGATCGCGCCCTCGAGATCCTCTTTCTGGTCATGCAGAACGCCGAGACGTTTGGCGAGGTCGACGTTCTGCGGTTCCGCCTCGTGCTGCGCATAGGTTTCGTTGATCTGCTGCTCGAGCGATTCGCCGGACAACTGGATGCGGCTTTGCTGTTCGAGCGAGACGGCGACTTCCTTGTCCTTGATCAAATCACGATAACTTTCCGCTTCATTCCAGCCGCCTTGTTTCATCGAAGCATGGGCGGCCGCGTCCTTTCCGAGCTTGGACGCTTCGAGATCAACCGGGTTAATTTCGCTGATGCGATTGTAAATTTCGACGGCGCGATCGCTCTGGTCGTAGCGGTGGTAGAGGCGGCCGAGTTCGTGCAGCACCTTGACGTCGCGCGGATCATTTTCGAGGAGAGTCTCAAGCGCGAAAATGGCGATCTCTGGAAAGTTCGCGGCCACTGCGGCATCTTTCAGGAGCATGTTGGCCTGCATGTTATAAGGGCCCATCTCCAGAATCTTCTCGACCAGTTCAATAGTTTTGGCGGGATCTTTCTTTAACTCGCGCTGCGCTTTCATCACGGCGAGGGGGGCGGTGGAGATATTAAAGAAGCCTTTCTTTTTGGTCCTGGCCCGGGTCACTTCGGCGCGGCGCAACATTTGGCGCCCGGTCAGAAATTCCGGCTCCTGCCTGAGCAAATTCTGCAGGAGGTCGATGGCGTAGCCAAAATTCCGGAGCTCGATCGCTGCGACGGCCTTGAGCCAGTAGCCGCGTTGCTGGTCGCTCAGGTCTTTCTCGTTTTTAACCGCCATGATTGAACTGCTAGTTATTATAGGAAGCGCGGGCGTTCGTCAGGGGAAAAATCTCGGACGGTGCAGCGAAACACCTGGCTTCGGCTGAAAGGCTAATTCGCCTCGCCCCGGCCGCACTCGAAATGAAGTGCTTCCGATGGGTAAGACAACATAAGTTCACGCTGTTCGGGCGAGGCTTTCCAATTTTGCGACAAGATTGCGCTGGTATATGCGCCAGCGACATCCACTCCCTGGACCATCTCCACCTTCGGCAGAGGCATCACATCCCAGGTTTGGCATTGGAATGTATAAAGCCGCCGCAGGTGGTTCGAAAGCATCGCGATGCTGCTACCAAAGGTTCCATGGCCGATGACCAGACGGCGTGCGCTGAGAAGCACCCGAAGATCCTCTTCCAGTGAGCCCGACTGGGTGAACGCTTCGAGGCGATGTTTCTGGAGCCACGCTTCGACCGCGTCAACACATGGGTTTGCCCGATCTTCAAAGACCAACCAGGTGCGTTGCGGCCGTTCTCGTTCAATCGATCCGAGGTAGTAGGCGAGCGGTGGCTGCCCATAATGTGCCACTGGATGGCGAAAAACGTCTCCGGCGCGAAAGTGGAGAACGAGGTCGTTCTCTCCGACCCGTGGGTCCGCTACTTGCAAGGATGGGGCCAAAAGTGGACGAATATAACGCTGCGCATTCGGCAGATGGCTCTCGGTCGGCCGGTCGAGTCCAAGCGGGTCAAGATAGTAAAAAAGGCCCGCCAGCCCAAGCCCGGATTCCGTAGAATCCTCACTGGTTGTGACTTCAAATTCTTCCACCGTCCGACCTTGGA
>JACCZO010000103.1 GCA_013695925.1 Chthoniobacterales bacterium | reverse complement strand
TGCCGGGTGGTCTATAACAACATCGACCGCTACGACCCCGGCTGGCACGCCGGCGGTGCGAAACTGATCCCGCGCTTCAACCACGGCACGATTCGCCACAATGAATTCGCGCATAACCTTGGCCCTGGTCTCTGGCTCGACAGCGCCTGCGATGGCAACGTCATCGACGGCAACCTTTGCCACGACAACGAAGGCCCGGGCATCATGGTGGAGACTTCCCGAGACAACCTGGTCATGAACAACATCTGCTACGCCAATCGCAACAGCCTTTCCGGCCCTTATCGCGACAGCAAGGGTGCGCTCGCGGAAAAAGAAATTAGCAAAAATCGCATCGGCCCCTTGCGCCTGCTCAAGCTCTACCACGCCGGCGACGGCCGCGGCATCTACGTCTCCTCCGCACCGGCGACAAAAGTGATTTACAACACCTGCTATCTCAACGAAGCCGAAGGTATCTGTGTGGAAGGCCCGCCGCGGGAGGCCGGCTCTGAGAAAATGACCACGCGGGACGAAACCGTGGCCAACAACATCAGCGTCTTCAACAAAGGTTCCCAACTGACCTTGCACCAGCCGGCCCCGGGCGAGACCCCGACCGCGTCCGATCACAATATTCTCTTTGCCGTTGGCGCGGTCTTGGCCAAGTACGGCTGGCAAGGTCCCGTCGCCATGTCGCTGCCAGAGTGGCAAAAAACCAGTAGCCAGGACGCACATTCCCTCGACACCGATCCGCGTTTCGCGATGGCCGCGATGGATGATTTCCGGGTTTTTCCGAACAGCCCTGCGTTAGGCGCTGGCACGGCCATTCCCGAAGCGGACCACGACTTCTTCGGACACCCGCGCGGAAAAGAAAAGACCACGATCGGAGCCTGCGAACAGCCGGCCGAAAATTATCCGGAACCGCTCTGGCAATCCCTGTCCATCACGATCGCATCCGACCGTCGATGAGCGTCAAACGTCAGACGCTCTGGAGCATGGCGCCGTTGCTCGTGGTGACGGTGCTGAACCTCGTTTCGATTCCGCTCTTCTATCGATATTTGGGCGCGGACCTTTACGCGCTGCTCTTTTACGTCGCCACGTTGAGCGGTTCCTTTGGCTTCGCGGATCTCGGTTTGGGCGTCGCCGTGGGGCGCTACGTCGGCGTTGAGTTGGGACGCGGGGATCTAGAGAGCGCCCGCAGCTACTGGGGCACGGGGAACGCGGTCGCGGTTCCTCTCCTCGTGCTGATGGCGCTTGTTTTCATGGTTCTCGGATTCGTCTTCGGTCCCCGCTGGTTCAACGTCAGCCCGGATAATGTCCGTACCTTGCAGTTCGCCTTTGTCGTGGCCGGCTTCGGTCTCTTCTTCGCCTATTACGGGCAATTTTGGAACATCCTCGCGCAGGTGAATCTGGATTTCCGGTTCGTTAGTCTACTCCGCGTCATCTCAAGCACGGTGCAAATCGCGGGGGCGATCGTGATCGCGGCGCTCACGCGCGACGCGGTCTTGATCATCGCGTGGGGAACGGTGCTGAGCGCCATCCAACTCTTCGCCCTCATCTGGCACGCGCGCCGTTGCTTTTCCTTTGGGATCCACTGGAACCTTGCCCGCGTTTCCCGGATGCGGGAGATGGCGAGCTACACCGGAAAAACCTTTCTCACGCTTCTGGTCAACAACATCCTCGGCGGGATCGATCGCCTCGCCCTCGGCAGGCTGGCCGCTCCCGTCGATTTCGCCCATTACACGATTTGCACAAACGCGGGCCAACGCATCAGCGGATTGAGCGCCGCCATCATGGGCCCGATTTTTGGACAAAGCAGTCGCGCGGTCGGCGCCGGGGGCAAACAGAGAGTGGCAGAGATCTACGAGGAATCCTTCGACCTCCTGTATGGCTGGCTCGTTCTCGTGGCGGTCTGGGCAATTGTCTGGCGGCACGCGATCCTGACTCTCTGGCTGGGTGCTGATCTGGGTAGCGCAGTCGAACCGATCCTGCCGCCGATTATCGCGGCCTATTGCATCACCGCGATGGCAAACATTTCTGGCGCCCAGCTTGGACCGCTCAACCGAGTGGGAATCGGCTTGGTAATTCATATCATAGCGGGAGCGCTTGTTGCCCTTTGCGTCTATTTGGGCTGGCACTGGGGCGGCTTACTGGGGGTTGCATACGGATTCTTGGCCAGCCGCGCCGCTTTCGTCGCCCAAGATTTCTTCGTGATGAAAATGATCCAGGCTCGGGGCTGGCTGAAGCCGTCGCGCTGGCTGTATCTTGTCTTTCAACTCTTGCTGGGCACCGTTATCTGGTTCCTTTTGCGAACTGCTCACCTTAACCTGACGCTGCAACTCTGCCTCGCCCTCCTCCATGGAGCAGCTGTGGCAGCCTGGTTACTGCGCAAGGACATCGCAATCCTTCGCCGCCGTGCGGGTGGCCCTGCCATTGCAGATAAGACATGAGCATCAAAGTCTTGCCACAAGCGAATTTGACGGACGCGATGCGTCTGCATCTGGGGGAGAAGCTTGCTGCTTACTATTGCAACCCGCCGGACTCTTACTACGCAACGGCGGACCGCGCCGCCGATCGGTATGTGCCAGCTCTCATGCCTTTTCATTGCGATCTGGTCAGCCGGGTGCAACCAAACTCGACGGTGCTGGAAGTCGGTTGCGGCTCCGCACACCTGTGTCCGCAGGTGGAAGCCGCCGGCGGCAGCTATACGGGCATGGATCATGGCGAAAAATTGCTCGCGCAAAACCGGCAGCGATTCCCGCGGGCTCGCTTCTTTCCGCTGACAACGGAGATCGATGAAACATTCGACATGGTTGCCAGTCTCTACACCATCGAGCACGTCACGGATCCGCAGGCCTATCTTCAGCGGCTTTGGTATTTCTGCAGGCCTGGCGGCCTGATCGCGATCATCTGCCCGGACTTCGTCGACGGAGATGGGTTGGCGCCCAGTTTCTTCTACGGCAAGACGGCCCGACGCTTTCGAAACAAGCTCACCTCCTTCGCTTTGATCGACGCGTTCAAGCATGTGCTCGATCTTCTTTGCTTCGCTCCGCTGTGGAAGCGCCGCGCCCAAGCGAGCGGGCCCGGAGCTTTCTGGATCAATCTTGCCCCTCGCATTTTCGCCGGGGCCGACTACACAACTGACGCCGACGCCGTCCACCTTCCGCGATTGCTCGATTTGATCTGGTGGCTGGAGGGTCAGGGCGCAACGATCGTGGAGACATCGCGCTCTCTTCCGGAAGTCGATCCCGCGATTCTGAAACACAACTGCTATGTTGCCGCCCGCAAACCAGCCTGATGGCGGTCGGACGCTTAAGATCGGACCTGGTCAGGGATGAAAGTCACGGTTTTTCTAAATCAGCTTGGATTGGGAGGAACGGAGAAAGCTGCTGCGCGCTGGGCTCGCGGCTTGCGAGAACGGGGACACGAAGTGCACGCCCTCGCACTAATGGAAGGCCCAAGACGAAGTGAATTCGAAAAATACGACATAGAGGTTCGCGTCATTTCCAGGGAGGCGGCGCTCATTCACGATCAATTTCGCTCCCTCCAGCCGGACGTGATCCACGCGCACGCCCCCGGTCATCCGCATGAGGGGGACGTTCTTGGGGAAGCCTTGTCGAGGCTTTCACGGAAGATCCCGGTGTTGCAAACGAATGTCTTCGGCCAACTCGACAACCCAAAAGAAAATGCGTGGACTGATTTCAGACTCTTCGTTTCCTGGACGAGCTGCGTCCAGGCTGCGAGGAGACAGTTTCGTCGCCTTGATGCGGCTTTTTTCCAGCACGCGAGCGTGGCACCGTATCCATTGGATTCGGAGGAGCCCCCGAGCCAATTGGCAATCTCGGATTTTCGAAAGCAGAACGGGGTCGGCAACGACGAGGCTTTGTTCGGTCGACTTTCGCGACCCGAGCCTAATAAATGGACTGACCTGCCGATAAAGGCATTCCGGCTCGCGCGGAAGCAGAACCTTGGTTTAAAGCTTCTTTTGCGTGAGCCGCCGTCCGCGGTCGCGAAAGAGCTACGGAACGCGGGAGACAAAGATCAATTCATCATTCTACCCGCAACGAGCGATCCAGCGGAGCTCAGACTAACAATGGGCAGCCTCGATGCGGTCCTGCACACTTCCGTTATCGGCGAGAGCTTCGGCTATGGTATCGCAGAGCCGATGAATCTCGCGAAACCGGTAATCGCCAATTCGACTCCCTGGCTGGATCAGGCGCAGATCGAACTGGTCCGGCATGGTGAATGCGGATTCATCGCCAGCACACCGAGATCGATAGCAGACGCCGTCCTGCGTCTCGCTTCTGACCCCGCGCTACGGAACAAGCTTGGTATCGCGGGCCAAAGGCACATCCGGCGTTTGGCCGATCCGGAAGAGTCGATTGAGCGGCTGGAGCGTGCCTTGAGCGCGACCTTGTCTGGCAAGCCGAATCCAAACGCGCAGGAAGATCTGGCTGCGGCGCGAGCGGCAGCTGTTTATCTTGATGCACACCAATTCGGTCATAGCTGGCACGAGCAAATTGTCCTTCGTCCATTCCACTATCGTGTCCGGTTTTATCAACTGCGGCGGAAACTTCATCTGCCAACGCGAAAGCGCTAATCGATGCCTCGGATCACGCTAGTAGTCTGCCTCCACCGTGAACGCGACATGCTTGAGCGCCTGCTGCGTGAAAGCGCCGGTCTCTTTGACGACCTAGTCGTCGTGCATGACGGACCTGAGGCCGAGCCGATCCCGCCCGCAAAAGAGCCGACCCCACCTGCAGCGATCGAATATTCGGATCTCTCCGACACGTCCCCTCTGCCGAAGGGATATCGAGTGCCGCTTACTCCAAAGGAGGGAAGTATCCATGAACTGGTTCATCGAAACCGAGGAAGATTTTTTGAAGGTCCGAGCTGCTATCAACAGGAACCTCACTGGCCGTTTGCGTGGTGGCAAGCCAAGCACGATTGGATCTTGCGGTTGGACGCAGACGAGTTCCCGAGTGAACCCTTAAAGCTCTGGCTTCACAAGTTCCGACAATCAGAGACCGCCCCGCCTGATGTCGCTGGCTACACCTGCATCTGGCCCTTGTGGGACGGCCAAAATGCGGTAACCCAAAAATGGCCCAAAGGACGTCAATTCTTAATCCAGAAGAAAAGCGTGCGATTCTTCGGGATGGTCGAGCAGACTCCGATTCCGACTCCACCGACTGCTTTTGAGTTAGTCCCACTCGTTCTGGAACATCGTCCGAAACGAAAATCGTTCGGTCTGTCTAACTTGCTTTTCCGTCCTCAGGCCTCGCTTTGGAGAAAAGCGATCGCGCGCTCGCTACGAGGCGAACCGACGGATCTACCAAGGTGGAACTGGCCGGACCATGATTGGCCAGTTGTATGGGAACAAATCAGACGGAGGCCGCTCGTGACCGCGCTACAGCGCCTGCTCGTTTGGCCAATACGAACGGCGCTTGAAATGCGCCGAAGCGAAGGACGAGTGATCCTTTCCGGAGCGGCGTCGGGCGGGATCCATCACTTCCTCATCGCGTGCACTTGCTGGCGAGTTCTCAAATTCAATCCGAGACGATGAAGTGTCGGGACCGACTTATTAAAGCGGAGCGTTTCTTCTCTGCAGGCTGTCTGTCATAGCCATTACCTACGCTCGTTAGTGCAAGTTATATACTTCGAGCAGGCCGACTCCGGCGCCGCCGTTCTTCGCCCTTTCGCTGATATTGAGAACGAACGCTTCCGCCAGGCTCGCCCAATTTCCATAGGCATTGATCGCTCGCACTCGGCGAATCGCGCAATTGTTGCCGTGCAATGAAACCGCGCCGGTCTTCGCGGCAGCGACAGCGGTCAGGTTTTGCCAGTTACAATCGACTGTCAGATCGGTGACTTCGATCCCGGCTCCATCGACATTCGCTTTGCTTTCGAAAACGTAGTGGCCGTTAATCCCGGCAGCGGCCGGATAAGCGATCACGCGGACGGTTGTGCGGTCGATCCCGGCGCCGATGATCTTGCATCCGACAGGAAGATAATACCCGTTACTTTCATTGAAACTGTAAGATCCGCTGGTATGGAAGAGGCCCGGGCCGATGTGAAGAATCGTGCTGGGAGCGAGGCTGCGCATGATTTGATCGAAGAGCAGAGCGGTATGGGCGTCGAATGGATCGGCGCTGGTGCCACTCCCGGTCTTGCCGTCCGACCGGGTGGCGATCCAAATCTCTGGTGCCGACAAGACGGTCGTCGTCGCACCAAACAGAAGGAGGCAAAGCAGGATCGGAAGCAGGCTAGAATAATGGCGTATCACTGGGAATTCCATAATTACGAGCAGGACGCGCGCCTGATATCGGTGAAGTTGTGTCCGCCGTGCGTTGGTCACACAGTGAAGAAATGTCCCACGAGCTCGAACCTGGCGCGACCCGCGACCAAGCGCAGGCAATTACCAAGCTGCCATCATTAGCGAACATCCCTGCGTGAAAATCGCCTTGCTCACGACCGACAACCGCGAGCACCAGAGGACCTACGACGAAACGGTGCCCCGGTTCGGTCCGGCGATCGAAGCCCTGCTGGAAGGACTGGCTGGAATCGCCGAGTTAGAAATTCACGTCGTTGCGTGCACGCAGCGGTCCATGCATGCGCCGGAAAAAATATCGCACAACACTTGGTTTCACCTCCTGCATGTTTCGAAAATCGGCTGGCTGCGCACCGGCTACCAGGGCTGCGTGCGGGCGATTCGCAAGAGGCTGCGCGAGATCGAGCCCGATCTCGTCCATGGGCAGGGAACTGAGCGGGAGTGCGCCCTCGCCGCGGTTTATTCGGGTTTCCCAAACGTCGTCACCATCCATGGCAACCTCGGCCAAGTAGCCCGCGCGATGCACGCGCGAATCGGCAGTTATCTTTGGTGCGCGGCGCGGCTGGAAACATATGCCCTGCGGCGCGCGGGCGGCATCCTGTGCAATTCGGCCCATACCGAGCGGGTGGTAAAACGGCGCAACCGGAGGACGTGGCGCGTCCCGAATGCGGTGCGACTGGCGTTCTTCGAGACGCCAATACCGGCGGGCCCCAGACCCGGGACGCCGATCCTGCTCAACATCGGAGTCGTCGCCCCCTTCAAGCGGCAACTCGAACTGCTGTCGGTGGCCGAGGAGTTACAGCGACAAGGACTGACCTTCGAGTGGCAGTTCGTAGGCGCGGCTAATCCGCGCCTGCCTTATGCAAGGGAATTTCTGGGGCGGATCGCCGCCGCCGAACGGCTCGGCTTCGCGCGGCATCTCCAGCCCAGAAATCTCGCGGATTTGATCGCGCTCTACGATTCCGCCTCCGCCTTGATCCACGCCCCGGCAGAGGAAGCTTTCGGCCTGGTCGTCGCGGAGGCGCTCTCGCGCAATCTGAAGTTTATCGGCAGCCGCACCGGAGGGATGCCCGACATCGCGGAAGGAGTCGAGGGCACGGAACTTTTCCCGCCTGGAAACGATGAGGCCGTGGGAAAGGCCGTTGCGCGTTGGCTGGGCGAAGGCTCCCCTCGCCCAACGACCGCCGCGGAGATGCGCGCGCGTTATCATCCCGAGGTCATTGCTCGCAAGCATTTGGAAATCTACCGCGATCTGCTCACTGAGGGCCCAATCTAGGATCCGCCATCCCCAACGAAGAGATGTGATCACGGCCGGACCGTGCGCTGGGGGAGAGCGCACCCTCCGAGACCAGCAAAAGTCGCGCGCGGGCGGAAAGAGGTTGCGCAACTTGCCGGGGCGGTCGTCGTTCCCGGCGTGACGACAGCCGCTGCCATCGCCGGACAACTCAACGCCGCGGAGCGTCGCCTTGTGACCGAAGCGATCGTCAAGGCGCCGCGGAAGCCGCGCGTTGTGCTCGAAGTGGGCACTTGGCTGGGCGGCGGTAGCACGTTGCATCTGCTCCGTGCGTTGGAGCAAAACGGCGAAGGTCATCTCTGGGGCATCGAGGCGGATCGAGCAATCTATGAGAGGATGCTGGCGAACATCGGCTCTGCCGCGCCAGAGGCTCTTCACCGGTTCACTCCGCTTTTCGGTTTTTCTGACGTGGTAATTCCCAAGTGGCTGGCCGAGCAGGGAAACGACTTTCTCGTCGATGTCGCCTTTCTAGATGGCGGCGACAATCCGTTGGAACAGATCACCGAATTCAGGCTGCTCGACGCCCGCATTCCGGTGGGCGGTCAACTCCTTTCGCACGACGCCAAATTGCGCAAAGGCCGCTGGGTCGTGCCCTATCTCTCGGCTTTGGATAATTGGTCGGCAGAGTTACACGACGTGAGTGAAGAAGGTCTCTTCCATGCGCATAAACTGCGTGCCTCACCTTCGCCTGAGAGCCTGTGGGGCGCGGAAAAAGAGTTACGCCGCCTGCGCGCGAATCCCGTGGAGCGACTCGGAGCTTTCCTGCCGCAACCCGCCAACGCATTTCTCTTGCGCTTCTTACCGGGGCGCCTGATCCGACGCATTACCCAAGGGCGTCGTTAGGGCCCATCTCACCAGCTGTCGTTCTGAGCGAAGTGGAGAATCTCTGCTGTCTTTGCTGCGGCGCGTTCCAAGCCGAACAGACGCGACACCCTGCATTTCATCGGCCGGCCGTCCTAAAGGGATGCAGCGCCATCTTCGCCCACCAATCTCTCAGGCTTCGCCATGCCTTGCGCAATGGTCGGTGGCGTGACTCGAAGCTGACAAAGTCGTATTCCGCGGAAAGGCGTTGCAAGTCCTTCGCTCGCGGCAAGCGCAGAAGCCGTTGCGACCCGTCCCGCAGCCAGGCCCGGCGGAGGAAGACCGCGCGCTCCGGGTAGTGCGCCTTTACAAAATGCCCGTAGGTCTCGTATTCGCTGAAGAGGTTGGTGTCGGTCCCCTCAAGGTTGCGCATGATTTTCCAAGCCCAGGATTCGCCGCCGGGGTGCACCATCTCAATTTGCCCCAAGAGACGACGGAGAATTGATTTCTGCACGATGATGTGCTGGGCGATAAAGGAGAACTCCCGCACCGGGGTTTCCCGCAGGAGCCTTTGATAGTTGGAAAAGTAGGATTGATGTTTTTCCTCTGCGACGGTGAAGAGCATGCGCCCTTCCGAATCGAAAAACTCCAGCGGCCGCAGGGGAATGGTGTCGGCATCCCAGATGAGGTAATAGTCGTCGCTCTCATTCTGGCTGGCATAGGAATATTTGAGCAGTTGTTGAAAATACCAACCGGCCGCCTTGGGGAATCCCGGCAGATTGAGTCTTTTCAGCTCCGCGAGAGTCATCCCCGGAATGGCTTGGTCTTCATTGTGAAGCCGCACTCGATCGCCCAGCACGCGACGGAACTTGGACAAGCTCGAGCGCGCCGTGAACACATGAATTTCCCGACAGGCAGTGAAACGCCGCAAGGAGGAAACCGCCAGGCGGAGAATTGGGAGATCGACCGCCCGGCAGGCGATCACCATGTCAACGGGCCGTTGAGCGGGATTCTTGTAAGCCACGCCAGGACTTTATCGGTCACGCCCGCGCTCACAAGCGCCCAAGCGCGGCCTTAAGGAAGCTAATCAGGGAAAATGCGCCTTGTCCGAGAGCGGCGGCGCGCGGAGAATGGCCCCGCGATGAACAGCTTTGCCGTAGGAAAGATAACGCCGCTCTTGGTCGGCTTTACCGGGCTTTTCCTCGCACTGGTGCTCGGTCTATACATTGGATCCTCAGACTATAGGCCAATTCTCCTGGGAGTCCCGGCTGCCGTTGGCCTGTTTCTTTGGTTCGGAACCGGCCAATGGTTTTGGCCAATCACGCTCGCTTCATCCTATCTCGGCGGAACGTTTCCAATTCTGGGCGGTTCGTTTACGCCCTTTCAAATCCTGATAGCGATCGGGGTGGGTAAGTTCATGGTCGAGGACGTGGTCATGCGCCGGGTTTCTTTCCCCAAGATGGATCGGTCGCTTCTTCTCGCACTGGCCGGCTTCATGATCATCATGACGGGCCACGGTGTGCTGGATCGGTTCGGCATGCGCTTTCTCGGGTCGCACGTCTGGGGCGGTCGCAATTACGTGAATGTTTACGTAGGGCTGATTGCTTTTTTCGTTGTCCAGACAGTTCGGGTGGACCCGAGAATCTGGAACAAGCTCCCTTACCTGGCGCTGGCCGTGACCAGCTTTGATGTCGCGATTGCAACCGTTACCACGATTTTTCCTGCGCTTATTTACAAGATTTATCCGTTTTATTCCGCTGTCGGACCGGCCGGGATATCAGAATTACTCACCGGCCACGAATCTCTGGGGGAGAGGATTGGCGCCTTCGGTAATTTTGGCTATATCCTGATCGCGATCATTCTGGCATCAGTCCCGATCTGGCGCCTCCTCACTCCGGGCAATCTGCGTCGCATGTTCCTAAGCGTGCTCGCTGCGGTCTCCGTTGTCTCTTCGGGGTTTCGCTCGTCTATCGCCAATTTTGTCTTCACTCTCTTCGTCGCCGGCTATCGCGATCTTCGCCTGGGCGTTTTGACTGTCGTCCCAATCCTGGCGGCCATCCTTTTCGCGCTTTCCGCGATCAATTCCGCGGTCATACCGCTTCCGAAGCAGATGCAGCGCGCGCTGGTCTTTCTTCCAGGCAATTGGGACGCAGATATGGTGCGGGATGCTAGCGCATCGAATGATTTCCGCGCGCAAGTTTGGACTCTCTGGTGGAAGGATGTTTTCCCCAAGCAACCTCTCGTCGGAAGAGGCTTTGGCTTTAAAAGCAGTTGGGCTGATCCTACCCTTAATCGCCCTGGCGCGCCTGATTACTATCAGCAGATGGTTGAGGTGGGAAACATCCATAACGGATTGTTTGCCAGCCTGGACGCGGTTGGCATCATTGGGACACTCTTCTTCGTCGCCTGGAATGTGATCCTCCTCAGGCGAACCGTACATGTGAGTTTCGACCGCGAAAACCCCGCCGGATTCGCTCTTCGATTCGTGGCTCTGCAGCTGGCTGTTCCCATTCTTGCTTTTTGGCTGGGCGCGGTCACGTTGGGAACATTCCTGCCCGGCCAATTTGCCATGGCCGGCCTGTTCCTGAGGTTGCAACGGTTATCCGTTCCCAAGCCCGCCAGCCCGATCACCCCTTCCCAGCCTCCTCTTTCGCAACGACGTCGCACCGTCGCTCCCGTGTAGAGACCGGATCGGGTCGGAGACATGATTTCGCTCATCACGCCGAGTTTGAACCAGCTCGAATGGCTGCAGCTCTGCGCCGCGTCGGTCGCGGATCAGAAGGTGGAGTTGGAGCACATCGTGCAGGACGCGGGCAGCGGCCCGGAGCTAAGAAGTTGGGCGGCAGAGCAGACGAACCTTCGGCTATTCATCGAAAAGGATGAAGGAATGTATGACGCGATCAACCGCGGGCTACGCCGAGCAACGGGAGACATTTGCGCCTATCTAAACTGCGATGAGCAATATCTGCCCGGAGCACTTGCAAAGGTGGATCGTTTCTTTGCAACCCATCCCGGGGTTGACGTTCTTTTCGGAGATTTCATCCTCGTCGACACGGCAGGCAACCCCCTTTCCTACCGGCGCGTCGTCCTCCCAACCTTGCAACATCTCCGGCTCGCGCCCCTCGGGACTGGATCGTGTGCTACTTTTTTCCGACGGAGTCTGCTCGAGCGCGGGTTCTATTTTGATCCGCAATGGAAAGCTTCGGGCGACGCCGTTTGGGTGGAGGCGCTGCTCAAGGCGAAGGTGCGGATGGCGGTCATGAGAGAAGCGATAGCTGTCTTTACCTTCACGGGAGAGAACCTTGGCGGCGCAGCGGCGGCTCGCCGCGAAGGCGGGCGGCGACGAGGGCCAGGCCGGCGATACGCTAGCCTCCGCCGAGCGATCGCTTTGCTCGCCTATCGTCTCCGCAAAATACGCGCTGGAGCATATCGGACACGGTCTCTGGCGGTAGAAATCTACAGGCTGGATTCGCCGCAGAAACGACAGCGTAAGGTCGCGGGAAACGTGGGATTTGCGTGGCCTTCACCCTAGCTAAAGCTCTCTCAAAAGTGCCGGTGTAGCGGCGGGTCGTGTCGGCCGCTCCAGGGGAATCGGCGCTTTCGCCGGCGCCGCGCGTTCGGCCTGCGAGCCACCCGCTTTCCCAGCGGGCGGCACGCCCGCCTCTACAGCGAAGCTTTTCTGTCGATGGTCGAGCGACTGCTCCGCTCGGCTTGATTGGGGGCAGGACAGAAGCCCCGTGCGCCCCTCGCAGCGGAATCTGGCAGGTTGCGACGTTTCAAATAGCTCCTAGCGACCCTAACAGACTGTCGAAAAACTCTCCGGGGAAGAATTCTTCCACAGATTTCGCAGATTCCACAGAGAGCAGTTTCGAAAAATCTGTGCTCATCGGTGCAATCTGTGGACTATTTCAACAGTCTG
>JACCZO010000097.1 GCA_013695925.1 Chthoniobacterales bacterium | reverse complement strand
CTCTTGAAGGGTTTGATCCCGATCTGGTCGCGCGACTACTACAAGCCACCCGCGATCTCGGAATCGAAGTCCGGCTCAACGCTTCCGTCGGCGCGATTGAACGCAAGGGCGACCATTTCCTCGTGCGCGCCTCAGTCGAAAAGGTCGAGCAGACATTTGAAGCTGATCTGGTGGTGCATGGCGCTGGCCGCGTCCCGGAGATAGATGATCTCGATTTGGAGAGGGCGGGGATCAGCTGGAACCGGAAAGGAGTCGAGGTGAATGAATACCTCCAGAGCGTCTCCAATCCGGCTGTTTACGCGGCGGGCGACGCCGCCGCGAGCGGCGGCTTGAACTTGACTCCAGTGGCCGGCCTCGAAGGAGAGGTGGTAGCGAGCAACCTGCTGGAAGGGAATCATCGTAAAGCTGACTACACCGGCGTCGCCACCGTGGTCTTTACGATTCCGCCCCTGGCTTCAGTCGGCTTAACGGAAGCCGCCGCGAAAGAACAAGGCTTGAAGTTCCGGACCAACTACGCCGAGACCTCTGACTGGTATTCTTCCCGCCGGATAGGTCTGAAATACTCGGGTCACAAAGTGCTGATCGAAGCCGGCAGCGAACGGATCCTCGGCGCACATTTGTTAGGCGAGCACGCGGGGGAGATCATCAATCTGTTTGCTCTCGCGATCCGAGCCGGAATCCGCGCGTCCGATCTGGAAGAAGTGCTTTACTCCTACCCGAGTAGCTCATCCGACATCAGCTACATGCTGTAGAAACTAACAAAGGAGAAGTGATGACAGAGAACCGCGAAAGTTTTTGGAAACGGAACCTCGATAAAATCGGAATCGGCGGATCGCTCTTTGCCGCGCTCTGCTGCCTTGGTTTTCCCGCGTTGTTGTCGATCTTAGGCGCAATCGGGCTTGGGTTCCTGGTCAACGACGCGGTCCTGCTGCCGCTCCTGATCATTTTCCTGCTTGTCACGCTCGTCGGACTTTATCTCGGCGTGCGCCATCATGGTTCCTGGCTCGCTTTTATCATCGGCCTAATCAGTGCGATCGCGACCTTCCTCTTCATCTTCGTCGCGTTCAACAAAGTGCTCGCCGGCATCGGCATTGCCGGCCTGGTAATCGCCAGCCTTGTCAACGTCTGGCTGCGCGTCAGAAAGGGGCGATGAATGTATCGGCCGACGAGTGATTATGCCGTGATCGGCGATGCGCCGACGGCGCTCTCCATCCCCACCGCAAGGTGCCTGGCAAATTTCGTGCTCTGCTGAATAAACGGAACAATGAAAGGAGGTGAACCAAGATGGCATTCAAAGAAGGTGAAACGTATCGCTGTCCCGATTCGGAATGCGGCTGCGAAATCAAAGTGACGAAAGGCGCCGCGCCGGGCAAAGGCGGGGATCAAAATCCGCGCTGCTGCTGCGGAAAAGAGATGGTGAAGCCGGGTTCGTGAACCGCGATGGCGGGCAGTGAACTGCAAACGTTCGCTGCCCGTTTAGCCGCAGTTAGGCGGTCTCGCGTCATTTCGACGGAATTCGCGAAAGCCGGCCCGCGATGAAAAGTAGCGCACGCCATCGCCGTGAGCGCCTCGAACGTTTGTTTCTGCCGGGCAAACTGGATCCAGTCGGACACACATGTTGCCTCTTGACGTTGGCACGACTCCAAGCTGTAGCGTCATGCAACAATGAAAACTCGAATCGCTTTTTCGGTCACAGGCATCGCAGTGACGCTGGTCGCGTCCTTTATCTGCGCGTGTTCCCGGCCAACGAGTCAAACGAGTTCAAATGTCGATACAAAGACCGTTCAGATCCCCGTCGAAGGCATGGTGTGCGGCGCGTGTGTTTCAAATGTGAAAAGAGGATTGAAGTCGCAGAAGGGGGTCGAAGAAGTGGAGGTCAGTCTTGAGAAACGTCAGGCCCGCGTTCGTTACGAGAGCGCAGCAACAACCCCTGAGCAGTTGGTGAAAATCATCCGCGACCTTGGCTACACGCCTGGCGCGCCAGCGCGCGATCAAGAATGACGGAGTTCCTGCAACGGTTCACGACTGAGCTGAGCGCCGGTTCGATGATTGCACTGGCCGTCGCGATTGCCGCCGGCATGATGGCGAGCGCCGTTTGTCCTTGCACGGTCCCCGTCGGTCTCGGGATGGCAGGCGCGGCGGGAGCATCGGAAACACAATCGCGTCGCAGCGGCTTCATCATCGCGTTGGCATTTTTCGCCGGGATTGTTGTGAATCTTACGGTGCTCGGCGCGCTCGCGAGCAGGCTTGGAGCTGTCCTGACGGAATCGTTCGGCCGGTATTGGACGCTGGGAATGGCCACCCTTTCTCTCGGCGCCGCGGTCGTTGCTTTTTTGGGGCCGCGTTTGCGCGCGAGCCAGCTCGCCGCGTTGCGGAGTCCCGGCGTTGGTGGCGCTTTCTTCTATGGGTTTATCTTTAGCCTCGGCACTTCCGCCGCGCCGCTCCTGGTGTTGCTCACCATCGCCGCGTCGCAAGCAGGCACTGCGTATGGCGTGCTTCTTTCGTTCGCGTTCGGGATCGGACGAGGTTTGCCATTTCTTGTCGCCGCGCTGTTCGCCGGCGCGATCACGCGGTTCGCTCGGATCGGACTTTGGCGCAGAAGCATTCAAACGCTCAGTGGAATCGCTCTCCTGCTCGTCAGCGTTTACTACACGCGCGCTTTTATCGGGCTGCTGTAAACCGGCGGCTGAATCCGGGCGCACGAAACTCGCGTCGAAGAAATCGCTTGACCTTGGACACGTGTCCAGGAGCTAGCGTCCACGTGACGAATGGTCAAAGAAAGGGGGTGAAAACAAATGCCAAAACAAGATATGCAAGCGTGCATCGATGCCTGCATCGCGTGCGCGAAGGAATGCGATGCTTGTGCCAAGAACTGTATGGGAAGCAATCCCGGCTGCGCAAATGTCTGCATCGACTGCGCGCGAATCTGCTGGGACTGCGCATCGAGCTGTTGCCGCGAATCGGGTTGCGCCGGAGAATTCTGCAAAGCGTGCGCGGACATCTGTGAGCGCTGCGCCGCCGAATGCGAAAAGTGCGGCGGTGAGCAGTGCAAGCGTTGCGCCGAAGCGTGCCGGAGGTGTGCGGAAGCATGCCGCCAAATGGCCGCGTAATCGGCCCGCGAAAACAAAAATGGGCATGCATACAAAATTGTGTGCGCGCCCATTTTATCTCTTGACCTTGGACATGGGTCCAAGGCCTAGCGTGAAACAAAAGAAAGAGAGTTCACCTCTATGACTACCGCAACAACCGTTGAACCCGCTCCCCGCTTTTGGAGCGAAGAACCTTCGCAAAGTCCGGGCCGCCGCCGAATCCGGGCCCACGTCGGGGGGCTGCACTGCTCTTTGTGCACCGGCACGATCGAGAAGGCGCTGGGTAAAAAGCCGGGCGTGGACAAAGTCTCGGTGAGCCTGACGCACGAACAGGCGCTGATCGAATACGACCCGAGCGTGACGCGGCCCGATACGCTGTTGGAAACGCTCAAGGCGATCGGCTACACCGTCTCCGACCCGCACAAGGTGCAGCCGTTCGAGGAACAGGAGCGGGAACTGACACGCGAGCGTGGGCGTTTCCTGATCGGCTTGATCATGAGCATCGCCGCCATGGGTCTCGCGGGATATCCGTTTGGCACCCTCTGGTTTTGGCTGTGCGTTTTTTCCATCGCCAGCCTCGTCGTTTTCGCCTTCGTGGTTTTGCGGAGCTGGGGCAAGCTCACGGCGTTTGCAGGTTCGGCGGTGCTCGCAGTGTTTGGCGCGGGCGTTTATTATTTCCAATTGCAAGGCGCGTTCGGCGCGGCCACGCCTTGGTTCGCCGGTGTGCTCGCGGTGCTGCTGATTTTCGGAGTCGGTGGCCACATTGTGCGCATGGCTGGCGCGGCGCTCGTGCGCGGCATTCTCAACCAGCATGTGCTCGTTGAATTCGGTGCATTCGCCGGACTCGCCGGCGGGATCATCGGATTGGCGTTTCGGCCGCCAGATTTTCCGACGACCGCCTTTTTCTCGGTGGCGGTGATGGTGCTCACGTATCACATCTTTTCCGAATGGCTCTCGCTGATCGTGAAGACGCGCAGCTCGCAGGCGGTGAAGAAGCTTCTCGATCTGGAACCGGACGTGGCCCACGTCGTACGCGACGGTCAGGAACACGAGATCCCGCTTGAAGAGGTGCGCGTCGGCGATTTGGTTCGCATCCGCCCCGGTGCGCGAATGCCGGTGGACGGCGAGGTTGAATCGGGAGAATCGGACGTGGACGAATCGCTTGTTACCGGCGAGCCGGCCCTCGTCGAAAAGCGCGCCGGAGACCGCATTATTAGTGGATCGCTCAACGGTCACGGCACTGTTTTGGTGCGCGTGACGGTCGTCGGTGAAGAGAGTTTCTTGCGGCAGGTGATCCGCAGCGTGGAAGACGCGCGAGCGCTCAAACCCGGACTCTTACACCTCGTTGATCGCGTGCTTCGCATCTACACGCCGCTGGTGCTGCTGTTCTCGTTAGGCGCAACGATCTTCTGGCTCGTCTATCCGCTGGTTGGCGGAGGCTCGCCGGATGTGCAGCGAGCGATGTTCGCCGGGTTGAGTGTGCTGGTCATGGGCTATCCTTGCGCGGTCGGTATCTCGGCGCCGCTGTCGATTGTCCGTGGAGCTGGAGAAGCCGCTGAACGCGGCGTCTTGATGCGCACTGGCGAAGCGTTCCAAGCCTTGCGGCGCGTGCAGCGGGTCGTTTTCGATAAGACCGGCACGTTGACCGAAGGCCGTCCTGCCTTGCGCGAGATCATCCCTCTAAACGTAAGCGACCAGGAACTGCTCTCGCTCGCGGCAGCGGCCGAGGCGGGTTCCGAACACCCACTGGCACGCGCAATCGTCGAAGAAGCGTTCAACCGCGGTATCGCTTTGTCGGAGGTCGAGGGATTTCAAGCGGTGCCGGGGCGAGGGCTTAGAGCGCGTGTCGATGACAGGGATCTTCTTGTCGGCAGTCCGTCCTTCCTCGCGGAAGAGGGAGTGAACCTCGCGCCTCAAGAAGGTCGCATCGCAGAATTGGAAGCGCAGGGACTGACCGTCATCGCGGCTGCGCGAGATCGCGAGCTTCTCGGGTTGCTCGCGCTGGGAGATGCGCTGCGGCCGGATGCAGCCGAGACCGTGCGCCGCCTTCACGCGCTCGGTATTCGCACGAGCATGATCACCGGCGACAACCAGCGGGCTGCGCAGCATTTCGCCCAGGCCGCGGGAATCGAAGATGTCCACGCGCGCGTCCTGCCAGCCGAAAAGGCGACGATGATTCGCAAGCTGCAAGAGACCGCGCGCGTCGCCATGGTCGGCGACGGGATCAACGACGCGCCCGCCCTCATGCAAGCCGAGGTCGGCATCGCCTTCGGGAGCGGCGCCGACATCGCGATCGAATCCGCCGACATTATTATTCTCAACAAACGGGTCGGCGCCGTGATCGACGCCCTTGAAATCAGCCGCTACAGCTACGGAAAGATGCTGCAGAACGTGTTCCTCGCTTTCACCTTCAACGGCATCGGGATTCCAGCGGCGGCTACCGGATTGGTTTATCCGATTTGGGGAATGGTCGCGATGGCGGCGAGTGTGACCGCCATCTTCATCAATTCGCTCTGGAGCCGCGGCACCTATTTCTTCCAGGCGATCAAGACGGTCGGGCAAGAGCCATCGACCCCAGCAACGAAGCAGGCATAAGGAGGTTTATCTATGTTGAAGTCTATTACTCTTGAAGTAACCGGCGACGAGAAGCTGGTTTGTGAAGGATGTCAGGAGCGCGTCGAACACGCGCTTAAAATTCTCGAAGGGGTTGGCAAAGTTCGCGCGAACGCGCGTAACCAGCGGATCGAGGTGCTGTTCGACGGCGCGAAGCTGGACGCTGCTGCGATCGCCACACGGGTAGCCAGCACCGGTTATCAGACGAGAGTTGTTGTTTGATCTTATGACGCCTTCCTCCCAGCTACATCTACGCTCGCGAAACGAAATGAAACCTGAGACAAAAAAGCCGCTGCTCATCGGGCAGCTCGCCAAATCTGCCGGCGTGAAGGCCGACACCGTGCGCTTCTACGAACGGAGCGGGTTGCTGCCGCGACCCAGCCGCAGCGAGGCCGGCTATCGCGTCTACGATGATGCTGCGGCGCAGCGCCTGCGGTTCGTAAAGAAAGCGCAGTCGTTGGGCTTCTCGCTCGATGAAGTGCGACGCATTCTGAGCCTGCAAGGTCAAGGCAGCACCACCTGCCGTTCCGTGCTCGCCATCGCGGAGGCGACTCTGGCCGAGACAGAAATCAAATTGCGCGACCTTCAGAAATTTCGCGATTCCCTTGCAGCCAACGTGAGGCGTTGGCGAAAACTTCCTGCGCGCCGGAAATGCCCGTCTGAGTTCTGCGATCTGATCGAGTCGAGCGGCCAAACGCCGTGAAGCGCGTGATCCACTCGCTCGACCAAATCGGCTCGGTCGGAGCGCTGCTGGCCGCCGTGGCTGCGCCCTGTTGCTTTCCGCTGTTCGCCGCGCTTGCAGCGACGTTTGGATTAGGCGCGCTCGGCAGATTTGAGACGACGACCCTCTACTTCTTTCAGGGTTTTGCGCTGGTGGCTCTGATCGGCCTGGCGCTGAGCTATCGCAAACATCGCCAGCTCGGTCCTGTTGCAGCCGGCCTTCTTGGCGGCTTGGCGGTGGCGTATTCCTTCTACTGGGACTGGCGCATCGATCTGCTCTACGCCGGCCTCACCGCAATCGGAATCGCCAGTGTGTGGAACTGGTTCTGCAGTCGCGGGAGCGCACGATCAGAGCCCGTCCTCGAGTCGGTAATTACATGTCCTTCGTGTGGTCACCGCAGCGAGGAGACAATGCCGACAAACGCCTGTCTTTTCTTCTATGACTGCACTCGCTGCAACACTCGACTGAAGCCAAAGCCTGGCGACTGCTGCGTCTTCTGCAGTTACGGATCTGTGCCGTGTCCGCCGATTCAGATTGGTCTACACTGCTGTGCGCAGTAGCACCACGATGTGACGAACAACACTTTCCGGCGGAGGATCAAACCTATGAAACTGAAACGATCGTTGATGAACGCGGCGCTCTCAATCGCGTGCCTGGCTGCAGCAGCCGCCGCGGAACTCGACACGGCACAGATCGACAAATTAACCGGACTTAAGGGGAGCATGGACAAAGACGAAAGCGTCTACAAAGTCACCTTCCCCCGCGACGACGTGAAGGTCACCGTGGCTGGCTGGCAGATGCCGCCGTTCATGGGCCTCGGCACCTGGGCCGCGTTTCAGGGGAGTAACGAGAAGGCGATGATGATGGGCGATACCGTGCTCTTCGAAGATGAAGTCAACTCAGCCATGTCGGCCGCGCTCGACAACGGACTCAGCGTCACCGCGCTGCATAATCACTTCTTCTTCGATCAACCGAACGTTTACTTCATGCACATCGGCGGCGAAGGAAACGTCGAGAAGCTGGCCGGCGCCGCGAAGAAAGTTTACGACGCTGTGAAAGCCGTTCGCGGGCGGAGCGGCAAACCGGCGGAGACGTTCGGACAACGCGAACTAGAGAAAGGCAACTTGCCGGAGAAAAGCTCGATCACGCTCGCGCCGCTCAATGAGATCTTTGGGATGCAAGGCGAAGCGAAAGACGGCATGGCCAAATTCATCATCGGGAAAAAAGCGAGCATGGGTGGGATGGAGATCGGGAAAGCGATCGGCGTCAATACCTGGGCGGCGTTTGCCGGGAGCGACGACAACGCGGTTGTCGATGGCGACTTCGCCATGACCGAGGATGAACTGCAGCCTGTTCTCACAGCGCTGCGCAGATCCGGCATTAACATTGTCGCGATTCACAACCACATGACCCACGAAACCCCGCGCATCATGTTTTTGCATTACTGGGGAAGAGGAAAAGCCACCGACCTCGCCGAGGCCGTGAAAGCGGCGCTGGGCAAGACGAAGCACGATCAATAAACACGCCGGTCGGAGGAGATTCCCCCCTCTGCGACCACGGCGAGCGCACCAGTAACGCGCAACCCCAAAACACAGTACAGCTTCGGACTACCGCGTTTATGACGAAGGCGCGGTCAAACGCCTGCGCTTCCTTAAACGAACGCAGGCGCTTGGCTATTCGTTGGATGAGGGGCGCCGCCATCTTTCACTGCGCGGGCACGGTGCCGAGACGTGCCGGTGCGTCATCGCGATGGCCGGGACCATCGCTTGCGGGTGAAAAGCCCCGGTGCCGGATGATGATGACGTTCTATTTCAGAGCCCGTCGAGCGCCGTATAATTCACGCCTAACGACCGACAGGTTTCCGCCGCATCGGATCAAAAGCGAGCGGACGGGGAACCGAACCCCCTCAGAATCCGGGCCCCGACCGCGCCGACTTCGCCATCGTGATAAACCTCGATCACACCCCCGCTCCGAAAACGGCTGCGCGAAATTTCACCTGGTTTAGGACGGGGGCGCGGCTTCGGCGTACGCGCTCATGCCGCCGCTGACATTTGCGACCTCGGTGTAGCCGCGCGCCCGGAGGAGGCTGCTCGCGACGGAACTGCGATAGCCGCTGCCGCAGATGACAGCAATCGGTCGATCGTTAGGCAGCTCCGGCGCCTGCCTGGCGAAGGTAGCAAGCGGGACGTGATGCGCACCCTCGATGTGGCCGCTCTTCCATTCCGTCGGGGTCCGCACATCGAGCACGAGCGGTCCGTTGTTTTTCAGGTCGGCCTTCAATTTCTCCACGCTCATCTGGGGGAGTTTCTCGGTGGCAGTGAACGCGTCGGCCTTGATGTAGCCGAGCACGTTGTCGAATCCGATCCGGGCCAATTCGAGGCGCGCCTTCTTCGCCTCCTCGGCCGCGCCGACGACGAGCGCGATCGCTTTTTCGCCCGGGACCATGAAACCAGTCCAGGTGGAAAAGGACGGGCTGCCGAGGCCGATGTTGATGCTCCCTGGGAAATGTCCGGCGCCGAACTTGGCCGGGGACCGGACGTCGAGCACCACCGCATCGTCCCCTGCCGCATGTTGCAACTCGTCCTCGGTCATCTCATCGAGCGGCGGAAGGGCGCTGAAGGGCTCGGCCCCTTCCAGGTTCAGTTCGACATCGAAAGAGAAATAAGCCGGTCGATCGGGCAGGTTGGCCGTCATTTGCCTAACGAAGTCGGCGCGGTCCGGGATTTGCATCGCCCAGTTCAATCTCCTTTCCTGGCCGACGAGCGAGAAAGGTGCGTCCGAGATGGCGCGGCCGCAAAGCGACCCGGCACCGTGTGCCGGATAAACTTTCACATCGTCCGGCAGGGTCAGGATCTTTTCGTGGAGCGAATCGTAAAGTTTGCCCGCGAGCGCACTCGGATCTTCATCCGCGTCCCGCAGATCGGGCCGTCCGACATCGTTCACGAAAAGGAGGTCGCCGGTGAAGATGAGGGTTGGCTTGCCGTCCTCATGCACAAGAAACGAAAAGCTGTCCGGCGAATGCCCCGGCGTTTCGAGCAGCTCCACCTCGAGCGCGCCGATCCTGACCCGGTCGCCATCCTTCGCCGCGACATGCTCATAATTCACCGGGGCGAGATGTGAGATAAAAACTTTCGCCTCGGTCCGGTCGGCCAGCTCGCGGAAACCGGAAGCAAAGTCGGCGTGCGGATGACTATTAAAGATGGCGACGATCCGCAGGCCCTCGCGTTCGGCCTCCGCGAGGTAATCCTCGATATCGCGTTTCGGATCGACCACCGCGGCTTCGCCGTCGGCCCCGAAAAGATAGGAAGCATGAGCGAGGCCTTCGACGAAAAAACGTTTCAGATACATGGGCGTCATTTGATGGTTTAGGTTTCGTTAGGCAAATCCGGCGCTGCGTTGAGCATGCCGTGCCGGCGGCGTCAGGGCAAGAAATAGCGTTCCTGCCATCGCTTAACCCAGCACAATCCACCGTGTGACTTAGAGCGGCGTCGCGCGTGGACCAAATTTTCCGGGCGAGGCGAGCGCGTTTACTTTGCAACAGGCCTGCGCCCGCGACTCGGGACGATCAGCACCGGCGACCGGGCGTAGCGGGAAATTTTTTCCGCTGTGCTCCCGATGAGCGCATGCGAAATGCCGGTTCGCCCATGGGT
>JACCZO010000087.1 GCA_013695925.1 Chthoniobacterales bacterium | reverse complement strand
GACGATCCCGGGATGATCGAGTCCTGCCGCGGCTTCGGCTTCGCGGCGGAATCGGCGCAGGTGCGCTTTCCTCGCCCACTGCCCAAGGCCGATGACTTTTAAAGCGACAACGCGGTTGAGACTTTTCTGCCGGGCGCGAAAGACCACGCCCTGGCCGCCGCGGCCGATCTCCTCCAGCAATTCGTAGTCGCCCAGCTCTCCCAGCGGCGCTTCCGAAGCGGTCGCGTCGTCCGCAACGCCGGGCTCATCGCACCCGGCTACAACGTCGTTAGGCAGTTTGAGCGCTGCCTCGAGGACGCAGCCCATGCAGAGCTTTTCCGGGGCGTCGGAAAAGATTTTCGCGCCGCATTTTCGGCAAATTCTGATGATCCGGATCACAGATGCGGAGTCGTCTTCAGGCGTCTCCGTTGGTACTGCGTGAGATTCCATCGTGCGTTACCGGCGGAGGACCGAAATGAGGTGGCGCAGCTCATCTTCCACCTCGCCCGGGCTCGCGACGGTGTGACCGATTTCTTCGCGCAGAAGCGACTGGTAACGCTGACGAAAGCGGTAGAACGCCTGGCGCACCGCGTTTGGCGTCAACCCGAGCAGTGTCCCAATTTCCGCCTGGGAGGGCGCGCCCGGCTCGTCCGGGAGCAGTTGCTTGAGCGCGTCGAATCCTCGGGAATTTCCGGCGGCTCGATATTCTTCCTTCAACCGGCCCAGCACGTTCTCGAGAAGAGTTGTCGCCCAATGACGTTCGTAGATCAGCTCGGGAGTCATCCGGTCGGCCGAGGCCAGCGCGATTTGCTCCTCCGCACCCTTTTCGTCGAGGGGAATTGGTCGCTGCCCTTTGCCGCGCTTGATCGCCATCGCGCGGCGCCACTCGTCGGTCATAAAGTGCTTGCACGCGGTCAGGAGGTAGGAACGGAAGCGGCCTTTTTCCCTGCGCACCGCAGCGAGATCGCGGCGCTCGAGGATCAGCGCAAAAAAACCCTGCGTCAGGTCGCGTGCGTCGTCGCGGCTGAGCCCCTCCCGCCTGATGAAAACATAGAGCGGCTTCCAGTAAGTGCGGCAAAGCGTCTCGAGCGCTGCTTCGGCGGCGGGTGATTCCTCCTCCTGCGCCGCCACCACCAGGCTCCAATGGGTGGTGACGAAAGCGGCCGGTCCGCTCTGAGTTATTCCATGAAAACCCGTAGGGGGACTTACCCGATCATCTGCAGGCACACCGTGATGGAAACAGAACGGTCCCGAAAGATCAAGCCTTTATCATAATGCCGACTTGCAATTTCAGACTGCAATTCCAGCAAAGTTCGGCGAGTTTGCACGATGGCAGCCCGACGGAGAAATAGGGCCCTCTGCCTGTTAATGGCGTGGGCGGTTTTCACGCCCGTCCTCGCTTCGGCGAGCGAGTTTGCCGCGGAACGCGAGCGGATGGTAAAGTTTCAGATCGCGATGCGTGGCGTGACGGACGAGCGGGTGCAAAAGGCAATGGGCAAGGTGCCGCGCGAACACTTCGTGCCAGAGGAACTGCGCGGCCGAAGTTACGCCGACCGGCCGCTGCCGATCGGCTATGACCAGACGATTTCGCAGCCGTTCATCGTCGCGTTCATGACGGAGAAATTGGCCCTGAAAGCAACCGATCGGGTGCTCGAGATCGGGACCGGCTCCGGTTACCAGGCCGCGATCCTCGGCGAGTTGGCGGCGCAAGTTTATACCATCGAGATCATCGCGCCGCTGGGAAAACAAGCCGAGGCAACCTTGGGGCGGCTCGGTTACAAAAATGTCCACGTGAAAATCGGCGACGGATATAAAGGCTGGCCGGAGCATGCACCCTTCGATGCGGTCATCGTGACCTGCGCGCCCGACCACGTGCCTCAGCCTCTGGCGGAGCAGGTGAAGGAAGGTGGCCGCATCATTATTCCGGTGGGACCGGCCGGAGCGCAGGAGCTTTACCTGCTCGAAAAGAAGGAGGGCAAGCTCCGGCAACGGGCGGTTTTGCCGGTGCGTTTCGTGCCCATGACGGGTGAGGCGAGCCAGCCGCGCTGACGGCCTAACGAAGCAACGATCCGCGATCGTTAGCCGCGTTTGCTGAAAATCTTACTCTCTTCCGCCGCTTTCTGCAGTTCGTCGAGAATGGCGAGGGCGGCTTCCTGCTTTTTGATGGTCGCGTCCGGTGTAGATGCGCGCGACCCGGATTGCTTCTCCGAGCGTGACAAGTTTGACTTCGATCTTCGCCTGGTTGTCTGCAATCACGATCTCTTGCGCCTGAATTTCCTTGAGCAGCGCTTCCACGCGTTTGGGACCCTCCGGCGCAGTCGATTGCGCGCCGATGGCAAGTGACTTGCCTGCAGTCGGCGGCGCGAAAACGGCTTGCTCGGTAAGGCTCAGTCGATACCCTCGGCGCATGCCAGGCCCGGGAATGTTTCAATCACAGAATCTTTCCCTGCAACAGGTCCTCGCGCCGCAGCTCCAGCAGAGCCTCCTCATCCTCCAGGCGCCGCTGCTCGAGCTGCGCAATCTCGTGCGGCAGG
Organism: Chthoniobacterales bacterium; assembly: GCA_013695925.1. Classification (GTDB taxonomy): domain Bacteria; phylum Verrucomicrobiota; class Verrucomicrobiia; order Chthoniobacterales; family UBA10450; genus Palsa-1392. The sequence continues at coordinate 630 of JACCZO010000087.1, read as the reverse complement.
AAATGGAGACCAACCCCGTGCTCGAGGAGCTGGCGGAGGCGACCGAGGAGGAGCGCCAGGTCTCGGAGAGCGAGCCGGCGGAGGACAATTTCAAGGAGGAGTTCGACCAACTGGCCAAGCTCGATGACGAGTGGCGCGATTACATGGCGCAATCGGCCAGCTACAGCCGCCGCTCGAAGGAGGACGAGGAAAAGCGCCAATTCTTTCTCGATTCCATCGCCACCCAGGAAACTCTCCAGCAACATCTCGTCGGCCAGCTCAACCAAACCGCGCTCAGCGGCAACGATCGCAAGACGGCCGAACTCATCATCGGCAACATTGACGACAACGGCTTTCTCCAGACCACGGCGGAAGAGATGGCGATGAACACTGGCATCGCGCAGGAAAATTTCGAGCTCATGCTCACGCTCATCCAAAGCTTTTACCCGCCGGGCGTGGGCGCGCGCGATTTGCGCGAGTGCCTCATGATTCAGCTCAAGCGCAAAGGGCGCGAGAAGAGTCTGGAATACCGGATCGTCTCTGATCACATGATCGACCTGGGCAAGCGCCGCTTTCCCGACATTGCGCGCCGCATGGGCATGACCGTCGAGCAGGTGCAGAAGGCCGCCAACAGCATTGCCCAGCTCGACC
>JACCZO010000048.1 GCA_013695925.1 Chthoniobacterales bacterium | reverse complement strand
CTACACCGCGATCCTGAAAGGAAATAGCGATACCACGGGCGTCGGCCTCGTCGAAGCCTACGATCTCGACACCACGGCCGATGCGAAACTAGCCAACATCAGCACGCGCGGCTTTGTCGATGCGGGCGACAACGTTTTGATCGGCGGTTTCATTGCCGGTGAAGGCGTGGCGGATGTGATCGTGCGTGCGATCGGGCCGTCGTTGACCGGTTTCGGCATTGCCGGGGCGCTGCAAAACCCGACCCTCGAGTTGCACGATCTTTTCGGCGCCACCATCGCCTCGAACGATGACTGGAAGGATTCGCAGGAAGCGGAAATCGAGGCCACCGGCCTGGCGCCGACTAACAACGCGGAGTCGGCGATTTTCGCGACCCTGCCGCCGGGCGCCTATACCGCCATTGTGCGCGGAGTGAATGACACCACCGGTGTCGGCTTGGTCGAAGTTTACAATATTAACTAGCGCGCTTTCGAGGAGGCGAGGTTAGTCCGGCGCAGGAGATCGTTGAAGCGGGGATCCGAGCGGAGTGAGTCGTACCAGGGATTCACCTTCAGTGAAGTCATTCCGACCGAATGCATCTCCCATTCCTTTTCTAAAGCGGCGAAGGCCTGATCCTTCTCTCCCAGCCCGAGGTAAAGACAGGCCAGAACGTGCGGCTCAATCGGTCTTTGGTTTTCGCTCTCGCGCAATTGGGTGAGGATTTTCTCGGCCTCAGCCCGGCGGCCCGCTTTGCCGTAGACGTAGCCTAACCATCCCTTGCTCCAGCTATTCCCGCCGGTTCTTTCGAACTCGGCGATCGCTTCGTCGAAGTGACCGGTGGTGGCGTAAACCGAACCGAGCCATAGGTGTGCCTGTTCGTATTCCGGATCCATCTTGAGGGTCTCGCGCAGTTGCTCAATGGCCGCGTCGTAGTGGCGGGCATAATAGAGAATCTTGCCCGTCTCAGTGTTGATAATGAGCGAGAGCGGATCGAGTTCGCGCGCGCGCCCGATCTCCGCCAGGGCCTCGGCCGAGCGCCCGACCGCGACCAGGTATTCCGCATACCAATGGTGGGCGGTGGCGTAGTTGGGGTTCAAGGCGATGGCTTGCTTGAATTCTCGTTCCGCGGTCGGCCAATCCCAGTCGTGATTCATGGCGAGCAGGCCAAGCGACGCATGCGGCTCGGCCAGGGTTTCATCCAATGTGATCGCCTTCCTGGCGGCTGCGCGTGCTTGGGCGGAAAATTCCTGCTGGGAGACGAGATTGTAGCCGGTGAATTGATAAACATCGCTCAGCCCGGAATAGGCGGCCGCGTATTTGGGATCGATCGCGATGGCCTCTTCAAAGTAGGTGCGCGCTTCGGCATAGCCTTCGTTTGTGCGCTTATTCCAAAAATAGCGTCCCTTCAGGTAGGCCCGATGGGCTTCCCAATTTTCCGTCGGCGTCTGTTGGAGCGCTTTTTTTTCCGGATCGCTCAAAGTCGCCGCCAGTGCCGTCGCGATGCGTTGTGCGACCTCGCTTTCGACCTCAAACATGTCGGTCAGTTTCCGATCGTAGGTTTCCGCCCAGAGATGCGTATCGCTCGCAGCGTGGATGAGCTGCACGGTGATCCGGACGGTTTCGCCTGATTTTTGCACGCTGCCTTCGAGGATGTTGGCGACGCCGAGCTGGCGCGCGATCTCGCCAATATTATCCGGCGTGCTCTTGAATTTTTGGGTCGAGGTGCGGGAGATCACCTTGAGCGCCCCGATTTTCGATAACCGGGTCAGGATCTCGTCTTTGATCCATCGGTGAAGTAAGCGTTCTCCGGATCGCGACTCAGATTCTCGAAAGGCAAGACGGCGATACTTTTTTCCGAAATTGCAGACTTGTTCTGACTCGTTCTGTTTTGTTTTGGCCAAAAGAGGAACGCAGCCAGTCCGCCGAGGAGAATCGCCACCGTGGCGAGAAGGAGGGGCCGAAAAAAACTGCGTCTCCCCGCGCTCGGCTCTGGGTAGCGCGAGCTTCCAGCTTGCAGACTCTCCTCATGCAAACTGGAAGTTTGCGCCGCCTTCTTGGGTTCTGGCGCCCCGTTCAGTTCCCGGACTTCCGCGGCGAAACGGAACCCACGCCCCGGCACCGTCACGATATAGCGATGAGTGCCAGGCTTATCGCCGAGCGCGCGTCGCAAGGTGGAGATGTTTTGGCTCAGATTGTTCTCTTCCACGATCGAATCTGGCCAGACCGCCTCCATCAGGCGCTCTTTATCAAGCACGACGCCGCTGTGCTGAACGAGAAAAAGGAGCGTGTCATAGACACGAGGTGTCAGCGGCACCGGCGTCCCATCGCGTTGCGACAAGAGGTGGTTCGCCGGGTCCAGGCGGAA
>JACCZO010000461.1 GCA_013695925.1 Chthoniobacterales bacterium | reverse complement strand
TCGCCAACGGCTGCTTCGTCGCCGCGGTCAACCGCGTTGGGCACGAAGCGCCCGCCGGCGGCGACGGGATCGAGTTCTGGGGCCAGAGCTTCATCGTCGCCCCGAGCGGCGAGATCCTCGCGAAAGCGAGCGTCGACCGCGAAGAAATCATCTTCGCCGATGTGGAATGGAAGCGGGTCGCGGAACACCGCACCCATTGGCCCTTCCTGCGCGACCGCCGCATCGACGCCTACGCCGGGATCGAGCAGCGCCTGCTCGACTAAGCACCTGCAAGCCGCTGTAGACGCCTCCCTCTGGGAGGCGCGGGTCTGTAGCTGAACCCTGATCCGACACCCGCGCTTCGCAGCCTCCGGCTCGGAAGAGCAACGGCTCGGAGAGAGCGAAGCGTCTACAGTTGGGCTCGGCTTAGGGAGTCGGCGGCGCTGGCGGCTCAACTCCGCCACCAGGACCATGCCGATCCACGATCACGCGCGCGCTCTGATAGCCAGCAAAGAACGTCGGATTGCTCAGCTGGAAGGTCGTCATTAGTTTGTCCAATCTCGTGCGGAGGATCGTTTTCACGTCGCGGATCATCTGCGGGAGAGTCGACGTATAGCCTGCCTTTTCGCTGATCTTGGCGCGCGGGCTACTCTTCGCCGCCTGAAAATACTGCCGCGCCTGGTCGAGCTCATCGAGTTTTAGCTGGGTGACGCCACCTCCTTCTTCAACTCGGTGCAAGCAATTTTTTCCACGAACTTTGCCTCCCCTCCAAACCAGATTTACTGCCGGCTTCCGGGCGCTGCGTCGAACCTGCGCTGGAAAACCTCTTCTGCGGCCCCGCGAAACAGCGACCGCGAGGCCAGGATCCTGTGCTCGATTGCCTGCGTTTCGGCTTCCGTCGGGTCCGGCCCAACAACGGCGGCGTATCCGACCTTGCCATCCTCTCGTATTCCGCAGCGGCCGCGGGCTACTAGAAACAGCATCGTTTCGATGGCATCAAAGATGTCCTGCTCGCTCTTCATTTGCGGCTCCGCCCCCAACCAGCCTGCAAATTCATCTCGGCGATCCAGGAGCATCAGTGAAATCAATCCGCCCATCCCGCGGTCATTTAAACTGACAAACCACCGATAATGCTCCGGCCCTACCTCGACCAGTGAACCTCTCTCGAGACAGATTTCGTCCCAAGCCTCAAGCAGTTCATCTCTCTTTGGATTCATCGATCTATCCTAAAACTCAACCTGATGGCGGCAACCAAGGCCGAAGCAATAACCCAGGCATCCCGCGTCCCCACAGTTTTCGATTGGGCACACGAGTCATCATACCACCGGGCGATCAAGAATCGAAATCCGTACAAAATCTCGATGAAATTTCATCTGTAAGGAATCGGTCGCAGCAAAGAAGTTGTCAGCGCTGCCGGCCACCTTTTCTATCGTGCACGCCGGAAATGAAATTCGGCCAACAACCTCCCGCGGAGACCAAGGCCACCGCCCCCGTCCAAACAGCGTAACTTGGTAAAGATCCGCCACCGAAGCATACAGAACATCTTCGACGAGACTTGGTGGAAATTCGGGCTTGGACACCTCGTCAAAGACGGCCCGTCCCGTAATCCGGCTGTAGGCGTTGACGAGAGCAGGAAAGATCAGGTGCGCCTCATCTCCATAGCAGGAGCGAAAAACAAACCGCTTTCGGAAATCTTCGGGGCTTCTGGAAAGCGAATCTTTGAGAAAGCGGGAGATTTTTCCCTCCATCTCGCGTCGTACGACTCCCGAGGCATCGTACTTGAGGGCTTCCCATTGATTCGGGCTGAGCTGTTGGACAAGCGCGAGTTCCTCATGGTCAGTAAGGACCACGTGCACGTCTTCGTGGGACCAGTAGAACATCGAGAATTCAGTCTTGTTTCAGGCGGACGAGGTCTCCGAGCGAAGGGGATAATCGCACGGCTTGCAAGAGAGAATGAAAGAAATGTTTTCCCTGTGATTTTGTCGGATCTCGAAAAAGTTCCGAAGCAGTCGAAACAACAGCGAATCACAGACCGACGCCTTCTTAATAAGCACTCGCGACCGCTTGTGGCTCATGGGATCGGACGTCAGCGAGTGCCGCCTCCGTATTTTCCCTTCTGGCTCGAGGCATCGTTAGGCAGTTCGAATAGGCGAACTCGCAGTTCGTCATGGCCTACGAAAACGCGCGCAAGATGACCGACCCCGGCTCGCAACCACAGTCACCCCCGCCGCCCGGACCGTAGGCAGAATCAAAGTGGCAACAAAACGACCCCGCGGAGCTAGAGGACGAGCCAGATTATTGCGTGAGGAAGAGCGAGGCCACGAAGCTTCCGAGGACGACGAGGTAGAGCAAGACACGCCACACGGATTCATGAAATCGTTCAACTATCTAGCCACTGCGGGAAAACTCGTTCGAGGGAGCCGCCTTCAACCGGGAGCAGCGTGAGTTCAATCGAGTCGCCCTCCGTTGGGTTATCGGCCTCTTCTTCCAATCGCGCGGCACTAGCCTCGGTCAGAACAATGTCCTTTCCGATGATCCGGGATGGACCAAGAATGAATGACGTTCCTAAGCACTCGCGTTTGACCTCCTCTGGAAACTCAATGTTCAACGAACCTGGCGCCCGAAATACATGTTTGTTGGCTGTTAGCCTAGCCTTCTCAAATCGTGCAGTCATCGAATCTAGAGCAATGCGTCCGGTCTTAACGATTTCGTATAGATGTTCGACGTCCTCGATGTCAGAACCAGTAAAGCGCCCCGGATAAGGAATAACTTCGGCAGTCCGCATCTGGATGTAGACCACCTTCTCTAGTAGTTCGATTAATCCTGGATCAGGGGCTTCGCCACTTCCTAGTTCCCGTGACGCCGGGAATTCAATTCCATTCTCGGCATGTTGTAGGACAAGTTTTCCAGGCAACGAAAGCGCGTGCTGAAATTGAAACCAATCCAGTGCTTGACGCGAATTTGCTTTTGACAGATTAGTTCGGTAAGAAAAGTGCAGCGACAGGCGCCCTTCTTCTTTTCGAGTTACGATCGTGAGTACCCATGGGACGTCTTGATGCTCGTTAGTCAGTGTAGCCTCTTCGGTTCCTGCTCTAACCGTTCGCAATTCTACCCCCGGCAAGGCGGCGGTGTATCCGTTATCGCAAACCCGTATAAAGTGCCAAATTACAGGCGACGACGGATTCGGCGTAAAACTGAAAGAGACTGCTCGATCCGGCGTTAAGCCGTATATCTTTTTAAGGAGGTCAGACACTTCTATGCTTTTGACCTGCTCCTTTAAGAAATGGAAACTCGCCCCGGTCTTGAGGCATCGCTCGTATTCTTCACGGAGTTTCTTGCCCTGTTCGCCTTCAAGGGAAAACTCTAGCACGATAGATTGCGGAGGGAGCGTGGCGCCCGGTTCTATCGGCTTAAGACTGAAGGTCATCTTTTCTTCCGAAATTTGAATATCCGCTCCAAGTCCGGGACATTGTTCGCTAAGGAGAGTTTGAAGCTCTTCGAATGGGGCAAAAATGGAGGTCGTTTTTTCGGGCTGGTGACTCTTAATCCAGTCCCAAAGCCGGTTAGCGTCCACAAATTCTGTAACTCTGGCTAGGCGGGCCGCCTCTAGACCGGGTCCAACCACATTAAGAAATTCCTTGGTAATACGATTGGCAACAACGACGAGGCATCGGTCTACGCGACGCTCTTCCCCTGTCAGTGGGTCGCGATATGGACTTGCGAAACACTGCTGAATCTGGGCGACTACCTCGCCAGCGCTACCGGCGCCTGAGGCCCTGCCGTTCACCTTCGTCTTCACCACGACCGAGTAGTTGAGGCGATCGCGAAGTTCGCCGCTCTTCCACATAACAATGTCTTTTCCTTGTTCGAGCGGTCCTCCGTGGTATTCAAAGACATCTCCGTATCCCATTTGCGCGAATAGAGGTATGAGAATCTCTTTTCGTAGCCGGTCCTCGGATATCCTTCCAAGCTGCTCGCGCGTGATCATCTTAAAACCATCCCGTCCGTAGGCTCAGGATTTGTGCAACTCCTCGTCAAGAATCTCCCGCACCGTTAGCGCTCGGATCTCTCGTCCTTCTTTCCGTTGGAAGCGATCAATCTCGTATAGTGCGTCTCGCGTGAATTCGAAGCCGACGAAGTATCCGAGCTTGCGCTCTTCGCGGATCATTACGGCTTCGAAAGCGTCAACATCGGGACGACCAACTTTGTCTTTTTGCTTCACTTGAATCGGATACCACTCGTCCATGAAATCGAGTTCGCCGACCGTCGCGCCTCTTTTCCCTGGCATGGCAGTCACCGGATAAATACGTCCATCGATTCCCATGTCTCCGACTTGGCGCGCGTTCTTCGTTCCGCCTAGTGCGACAACGGCCCAATTTTCGAATTCGAATGGTGGATATTTCCGTAGCTCGACTTCGCTTTTTGGCAGGTCTCGCACGATGAAGCCACGTCCGAGTTGCTGTAGTTTTTCGTCTTCCTTCAGCCCGCAATCCTTCTTTAATCGGAGTGCCATCACGCGGCATGCCGTCGGGGAAATGTCGATGCCAATCCATTGCCGTTTGAGCTTTTGCGCGGCGACTAAAGCGGTTCCACAACCGCAGAATGCATCCAAGACAACATCGTTCTCTTCGGAACTGATTTCTAAAATGCGCTCGAGCAGCTTCAACGGTTTTTGAGTCGGGTAGCCCAACCTTTCACTGTCACCTGAGTGGATAGGGTTGATGTCATCCCAAACAGTGCCGAGCGGGACGCCTTTGCCTTCATCAAGGTAACGTTTGTATGCGGGGACTGTCCCAGGTTTCGTTTGGATGATTCGGCCCTGCCGATGCAACTCTTTCATATTCTCCTCGGAGTAGCGCCAATAACGCGTGACTCCGAGGAACTCGTAATGAGGGTTTCCTTTAGACGGAGCGCCTCCGCCCGGTGCTGTTAGGTCGCCAAGTCGATACCGCCGGCCCGTTCCAGATTCGATATGGCGGTATGCCTTTTCGATGTATTCCTCGTCATACGCGCCATACAGGTGTTTGAATTTGTAGTCGCGTCCGCCTGAGTACAAGAAAACAGAATCATGTACTCGTCCCAGATGCTTCGATCCTTGTTTCGCGTCGTTGTGGGCTGATTGCCGTTTCCAGACAACTTCGTTGACGAAATTATTTTCCCCGAAAATCTGGTCGAGCATCACTTTGACGTAATGGCTGGCGTGCCAGTCGCAGTGATAATAGAAGCTGCCGGTTTTCTTGAGGACGCGGTGCAGCTCAAGGCAGCGCGGGCGCATATAGTCGATGTAGGCTTTGGTCGACTCATGCCGGTCTTCGAAGCTCCGTTTCTCTTTCGTCTCGCCCCAAAAGACTTCGTAGTTCCGGTTCGAGTTGAACGGCGGGTCTATGTAAACGAGGTCTATGCAGGCGGGAGGCAGTTTGCGTAGTTGGTCGAGGTTATCACCGCAGAAAATGACCCGCGTGTCGATTAATCGGGAGGCTGTCGGCCGCATCTGAGGAAGTCTAGCGGAGGCAAGAGAGCGGAGTCAACGCTTCAAGCGGACGCGGCGCAGGGTTAGGCATTGCGGCTTTTTCTGGCTTGGGCGAGAAGAAAGTCAACGTTTCGGAGCACCCAATCGCCCAAGCGCAATACCGCGCGGTGGTCAAATGGCGCCACTTTTTGGGCAAAGGCGCCCTCGCCACCGGGGCCGCGCGCAAAAAAGCGATCGTGGCCGTCGCCCGGCAACTCGCCGTCGACCTCTGGCGGATCCGCACTGGCCGGGTCGAGGCCGCCACCCTCGGACTGACGACTTAAAGGCTGCAGGGTTTGGA
>JACCZO010000381.1 GCA_013695925.1 Chthoniobacterales bacterium | reverse complement strand
CGTGACCGAGATGGATAATTTATCATCGAAACCGGTCACTCCCCCGCGCACGAAAGCCTGAAGAACGTGCGCATCTTTCTCGGTCGTGTTTCCATAGAGAGTGAAAACCTCTGCTCCCTGATAGGGCTTTTCACCCGGCCCATTGAGTAGATTGAAGTTTACCACCCCGGCCACGGCATCCCCTCCGTAAATCGACGAGGCGCCATCCTTCAGGATCTCTACGCGCGAAACCGCGCTGATCGGGATGGCGTTGATGTTGGAAAAATCAAAGGCGCGCCGGCCGTTGATGAGCGTCAAAACATTTTCCGACCCCAGGCCGCGGAGATTAATGAAGGCTCGCGCGGTGACAGTGGTGGCATCGTTCTCGTTCTCCGTGTTACCGAGGAAGGAAGGGAGCTGGCGCAGCCCCTCGATCGGGGTTTGGGCACCCTGCTTCTGCAGCGCTTCTACGGTATAAACGGTCACTGGCAGTTCCGACTCGGTTTCCGCACTTGGAAGGTAGGAACCGGTGACGACGATGCGATCCTCAGTGGCCTCGTCCGCGACCGGAGCATTTGGCACTCGTGTTTCTTTCGGAGAGGCGCTGGGTGAAGGCTCTTGGGCGTCAGTGCGGGCGGTGCCAAAAAGAAATCCGAAGCAGACTAGGAGAACCGTGCGGCGGGATCTTAACGTGTAACGTGCTCTCATAAGAATGGTCCTCCAAGGATTTGTGACGCCAGAGGCGAATATTACGTGCCTATTCTTTCGTAACACCTGGCGTCAACACAAAAGTTGCAGCACACAGGGACGGGACGGCCCGTCCCTCCAAAGAGGGCACATGACGAGTTTTTGCGGTCTGGACGGGAGCGCTCATGGTAGGCGAGGCATGTGGGATCTAAGGTTTATGAGATCAACCCGATCGGAGTCGTCCGCTCGGTCCTGAAAGAGCGCGGCGAAGCGCCGGCGTTTAACGATGAAGGCGCGCCCGATGCCTGGTTGGAGATGGGTCCGTCAATGGTCGAGGGCCTGGACGGAATCGCGATCGGCGATGAGGGTGGTCGTTCTTACCTGGCTGCATCTTTTGCGGCGCCAGTCTGCACGCTACGCGTTGGACCTAGTGGAAAGCGAAGGCGAGCCTCTTACGGCGTGTCGCCACCGCGACACAACCATCCCCTAAGCGGCCGCCCTCGGTTCTATACGGCGATAAAGAGGCGGCGCGCCCGCGGGATCATCGAGCTCGTCGAGCCCGCCGATGGATTCCAGCATCTCGAAAACCCGCTTCGCTTCCTCTTCATCGATCCGCGCGAGAGCGAAGCCGACGTGGACCAACACGTAGTCGCCAATCTCCGCTTCCGGCACGTATTCGAGACAAATCCGTTTGCTGATGCCGCCGAACTGCACCTTCGCCATCCGCATCGAATGCTCTTGGTGCGTCTCGATGATTTTCCCGGGGATGGCAAGACACATAAGCGAGGCCAGGCGCCCTAAGAGCTGCCGGCGAAGGTCGGAGCGGCAGGCTGAGCGCTTTCGAGTTTCCGCGTCCGCGCGAGCAGGGCCGCGACCAACGCTGCCAGGCCGAGGCCCGCCATCAAGCCGGCATGATTCGACAGGACCCCGAGCAGGTTTTCCATCGGGCCGGGAACCGGCGCCGGCGGGGGCGGCAATTCCATTCCGCTACAGTCGCCCCCTCCACAGGCAAAAGTGCTGAGCGGAAGAGTGGTGAGCGCGACGAAGAGAGCAGCGAAGACTTTTTTCATAGGGTAGGTCCGATCAGTTGAGCGACACGGCCAGCGTAATCTGGAAAACTGCCAGGCGTCAAGGCCCGGTCAGGGCGGCAACTTAAATCTCGAGCCGCTCCGCCATCGTCCGCACCGCATTCACCGCGGCATCGTCGCCATCGAGCCGGGGCGCTTTCGCCGCCACATCCGAGCGTTGAATTTCTTCGTCGTAGGGAATTTCCCCGACCAGTTCGAGGCCGTGTTTCTCGGCGTAATTACGAATCGCCGTTAGCTCGTCTTCGCTCCGATATTTATTCGCCACCGCCACGATCTTCGGGATGCCGAGTTCGCGCGCCAGCTCCGTGCAGCGGCGCGCCGTTTCCAAGGCCTTGAAATAGGGCTAGGTCACGACCAGCAACAGATCAACATGTCGATCGGTGCCGCGACTCAGATGTTCCAGCCCCGC
>JACCZO010000338.1 GCA_013695925.1 Chthoniobacterales bacterium | reverse complement strand
GACCCTAACAGACTGTCGAAAAACTCTCCGGGGAAGAATTCTTCCACAGATTTCGCAGATTCCACAGAGAGCAGTTTCGAAAAATCTGTGCTCATCGGTGCAATCTGTGGACTATTTCAACAGTCTGCTAAGCGAGGGCAAGATCGGCGATGGCTTGAAACCTCCTCTGCCATTGCGTTTCGTCCGCGTTGCGGATGAGCCATTGTCTGCCCGCCTGACCCATGCTTTGCGATTTTTCAGGGTGCTCCTCCAAGGACATCACTTGCGCCGCCAAAGTCGCGGAATCGCCGGGCTCGTGGAGCAGGCCGGTCTCCCCCTCGAGCACGATCTCCGGTAATCCGCCGGAACGGGCCGCTAGCACCGGGCGCTCATATTCGTATCCCTCGTACACAACAAGCCCGAGTGGTTCCCACCAGATGGAGGGAACGATCACCGCCTTTGCGCATCGCAGCGCTTCGGCTTTGGCATCGCCGGAAATCTCGCCGAGAAACTGGATCGACCCAGCACTTGCAGCGCGGCTCTGGACATAAGATCTGAGGGGCCCTTCGCCCGCGATACAGAGGAGAGGCGTTGCGCCCCCTTTTTCCGCCTCGAGCTTTTCCCACGCGTCGAGGAGCACTTTCACTCCTTTCGCTTCTGTCAGCCGGCCGAGGAAAAGATAGTGATTGCCGGAGGCGGCCTCGGGGGCCGGGCCCGGGCGCCAAAAATGGCGCAGGGTGACTACTTTCTCCGCTGGGATACCGGCGGAGATGAACTTGTCTTTCACAAAATCAGAAATCGCGATCCAGACTTTCACGCTGCGCCACCACCCCAGAAGGTGTGAAGCTGTGAGGACGGAAGCGAGCCAGGCTGTTTTGACGCGGGAATTTTGCCAGGCGCCGGCGCTAATCTCGGGCCAATAGTTTTTCGTCAGACCTTGCGGCGCAAGACGGTTACCAGCCCAGAGGTAGCCATTGACGGAAAACGGACGGTAGTTGTGCAGGTATTGCACGACGGGGATTTCCAGCCGCTGGGCTTCACGATAGATGGCTGCGGAACCGACCGGAAAGACGTTGTGAACCAGCCACAGATCGGACTTGGAGCCTCGCTCGGAGTCACGCAGCCGATGGATCGTCGCCGGATTCCGCCACATCCGGAGAGCCTGCTGCCAGGCGGGCGGAGCACCGGGCCCGGTCCAGTCGGAGCTGTAGAAGTCTAGACGCTCTACCTCCGACACGTGTGAAAGCGATGCACAAATCGCCTCAACCGCCACCGCCTCCCCTCCCCGTTCGAGGTACTGGTTGAAGAGGTTCAATATCCTCACGACACGAAGCTATCGTCTCCATCGACTCTACGACAGCGGCGAAGGCACGCCGCCGCTGGGGGCTTACCACGAAATCGAACTGTCTTCTTTTCCGGAGATCTCGAGATGATCATCGCCGCTCCTCATTCGCCGGTAATGTCGAAACCACGACTCGGGCAGAAACTCATAGAGCAATCTTTTCGCATCGTCGAGGATGCAGAGCAGGCATCCGGCCACCAAGTATGATTGATACCGAACTTTTTGCCTAAAGCCCAGCGCAGGCAGTTCTTCCTCCGGCACGAAAGCAGCCTGCCCGGAAGCTTGCCCAAACATCTTCAGATCGCGCTGGAGTTGAAACGAAACGGCAGCGCGATCCGCAAAGCGACGCACGATACGCTCGGAACGCACCCAGTCGTGATGCGGCGCCGCATAGATAGCCGAAAAGTCAGCGCCAACGAGCGAGCTCATGGCGTCATTAAACGGCAAACCGAGAAAGTCGCAGATCCGTTTTCCGACTTCGCTCGCGTCGCTCACCACCTCACGATAACGAAGAAGAAAAACAGGAGTTTGCTTGAGCCGCCCCAAGTCGCGCATCATCGCGCGATGCGACCAGAGCAAGCGGGGTAGTTGGCCGCGACGTCGGAAAAAGCGAGAGCCTTTGCGCCCGGCGTCGAGGACGCTTTGGTAAATCTCCGGCAACTCGCGCAACACGACGATGAGGCGAGCCTGGGGAAAATTCCTCAGCATTTTCGGCAGCCAGCGGGCGTAAGCCGGCGCCTTTTCCCCGTAGAATTGAGCGCCGGACCGGCCAGAAAAGGCTTGGTAGAGTCCCCGCAGATCATGGCTACCGATCTCCCCGCGCTCGATCCGATGCCGGGTAAGGACATCATTCCAAAGCTCGTTTCTTTCAATCCATCGTGGCCAGCGCGCAGAGCTGGCGCTGGGACCAGGAACCGCCAGCGCGTCGCACTCGTAGAGCAGGGCGATCTCCGGATGTTGGTTAAGCAGCGCGTAAAGCAAGGTCGTCCCGGAGCGGTACATTCCAACGACGAACAATGGCCCGCCGGCTGCTGTTCCCGAATACGATTTAGCTGCGTTCATTTTGTAGTTTTCAACCACCGTCATCATGCCGCTAGGCACGCCAAGAGTGCCGATCGGCTTAAGGCTGGTTCGAAAATGCCACGCCTGGACGCGGTCGCTCCCTCCTGCACGGCAAGACTGCACGACTCGGAGTAGCGTTTGACCATCGCCAGCCGGAAGAAGAAAAAGACGGAATAGGCGAGCAGCGCCGCGAAAACGAGAAACCTCCAGCCGCAAAGAAGCCCAAGCCCGAGACCGGCGCCGAGCAAAATCAGCCAGAAGGCCGCCGCGAGCGCAACCGAAACCTGACCGGAGGCCGAAGCCCGTGCCCGCTTCGCCGAGTCCATGCAATCGGACACAAAGTCGAGTAAACCTTTGAGGAGATAAATCCCTGAGGCGAGCAGGATGAGACCAGCAGAGCAGCGTACCGTCGAGCTCAACGCAAAGCGGAGAATCAAAGTAGGGCCGTAGGTCAGAGGCATCGGGACCAAAGTGTCGCTCATTTTGCCGTAACGCGAACAGAGAAATCAGAACGCAAAAAGACACTGCCAGTTCGCCGCTTCGGACTTTTGTGCTCCATTGAAACTCGCATTTTAAAATGTCTCGTCCTCATTACGTAATTGTCGGCGCAGGTTTGGCCGGGTCGGTCGTCGCCCAAGAACTAGCTCAGGGCTGCGATTGCCGTATCACGGTTTACGAGGAACGTGATCATATCGCTGGGAATTGCCATACTGAGCGCGATCCCGACACCCAGGTCATGGTGCACAAATATGGGCCGCATATTTTCAACACCAACCGCGAAGACATCTGGAATTATGTGAATCGATATGTGCGATTCCGACCCTACGTGAACCGCGTTAAAGTGAAGATTGACCGGGGGGTTTTCTCCTTTCCGATCAACCTTCACACCATCAACCAGTTCTTCGATAAGACGCTCAATCCGACCGAAGCACGCGCTTTTATCGCCTCGCTGGCGGACAAGGCGATCGATGAACCTGCTAATTTCGAGGAACAAGCGCTGAAGATGCTGGGTCGCGACTTGTATGACGCCTTCTTTTACGGCTACACCAAAAAACAGTGGGGTTGCGAGCCGCGGGAGTTACCCGCGTCGATCCTGAAACGGTTGCCGGTGCGCTTTAATTATAACGATAGCTACTACGACAAATTGTTTCAGGGTATTCCGGAAGAAGGATATACGCAGTTGGTGCGCGCACTTCTCGATCACGAGAGAATCACGGTGCTTCTCAATGCGCCGTTCGAACCGGGTTCGCCGCCGGACTGGGATCACCTGTTTTACACCGGACCGCTCGACGCGTTCTATCAGTTCAAACTCGGACGGCTTGGTTATCGCACGGTTACTTTCGAGCGCATTGAGGCTAGGGGCGATTTTCAGGGCAACGCAGTCATCAACTATCCTGGCATGGAGGTCCCATTCACCCGCATCCATGAGCATAAGCACTTCGCACCATGGGAAAGGCACGATTCCACAGTTGCATTTCGCGAATTCAGCAAGGAGACGGAGTCAACTGATGTTCCTTATTATCCGAAACGGCTCGGCGAGGATCTGAGATTGCTGCAAGAATATGTGGCGCTCGCCAAAGCCGAGACCGCGACCTCTTTTCTCGGGCGACTAGGCACTTATCGTTATCTGAACATGGATGAAGTCATTGGAGAGTCGCTCGATTTTGCAACCGCCACCCTCGCGCGTCTCTCCAAAGGCGAAGCGCCGTTTGTGTTCGCGAAGGATCCATCCAGGGAGCCCGCGTGAGCCGGCATTCGTTTAACCTGCGTGAGATCGGTGCTGGCATCGCCGCTCAGTTGGTCGTGGTCATGCCGATCTACAACGAGGCCACCAACATAGCTAAAGTCATTTCTGCCTGGTCGGCCACTCTCCGACCGCTTGGCATCCCTTTCCAAATCATCGCACTAGATGATGGCTCGCGCGATGATACTCATCAAATTTTGCTTCAGCTCGAGGAGCGAAATCCCGAATTGATGTGCGTCGTGAGCAAACCGAATGCCGGACATGGGAGCACCTGTCGAATCGGCTACGAAATCGCGATCAACTCGATGGCAGAATGGATATTGCAGATCGACTCCGACGGCCAATGCGAGCCGAAATATTTCGCCGATTTCTGGACGAAACGAGTGCACGCCGACTGCGTTTTCGGCATGCGGACTAGTCGCGATGACGGCCTTCCTCGTATCATGACGTCGGCCATTTGCCGCATCGGCTCCTCACTGATCTGCGGTCGCGATCTCAAGGACGCCAATGTTCCCTACCGGCTGATTCGAGCCAGCGTTTTGCGCCGGGCGCTGGAGCATATCCCGCCGAATTTCAACATTCACAACGTTGCGCTTACCTACGTCCTAAAAAAACTGCCGGATATAAGATGGGATTATGTAGCGATCCATTTCCCCGATCGCCAGGGAGGTGAAAACAGTATCAACCTTCTGAAAGTGATGACGTGGGGTGCGGAGATGCTGCTTGAGTTGTTGCGTATCCGCGTGCGAGCCGATCTGGACTAACGGCACTGACGCATGAGACCTTTGCAAGCATGGGCGCGCAGTAGTCGCATTCGCTTTTTCATTTCATATCTTCACCCCGGCGAACACGTGCTCGAAGTGGGGCCTGGCGAAGGCTGGTTCCGCAAAGCGATCGCGGCCGAGATGTCAACCTCTTACCTAACGATTGACACCCACGCCCCAGCCAACATCGCCGGCGACGTGCGGAACTGGCGCCAGCACGGGCTCGAAGCCGGCTCCTTCGACGTCATCGTGGCCTTCGAGGTCGTCGAACACACCCCCTGTCTTCCGGAATGTCGCGAACTCTTGAAGCCGGGCGGGCGTCTGCTCATCACGACGCCGATGCCACAATTTGATTGGCTGCTCAAGCTGTTTGAGAATCTCCGTCTGATCCAGGCGCGCACCAGCGAACACTCCTACCTGACCTGGGTCAGATCGGTCCCGGGATTCATTTTAGAAAAGGCCCGGTATCCCTTTGGCGTGGGACAATGGGTCGTTTTACGCAAGATCGACCCCACTACGAAGTGAGAAAAGATTTCAGCGACATCAGACGTTACTCGCTTTTCCTCCTCGCCTCCCTCGTCACTTGTGCCCTGGCGATCACCGACCAAAGTCTTTGGATCGATGAAGGCAATACCGCAGCCAAGGCGATTCAGGCATCGTTAAGCGCTTGGTGGACAACTTTCGTGAGCGCGAAAGGCTCTGACCTGCAGATGCCCGGATACATGCTTTTCGAATGGGGCTGGGCAAAAATCTTCGGCTCTTCCGAAATCGCCCTGCGGGCCTCCAACATTCCGTTGTTCGTCGCGGGAATCTGGGCGCTGGCTTGGGGAATGTCGTCCCATCGCAAGCGACAGACTGCAGTCGTGTTTCTTGCCCTGACGAATGCCTTTCTCTGGTATTACCTGAGCGAGGCGCGGCCCTACATCGTTCTTTTCTGTTTTGCCTCGCTCACCGCCGCCTGCCTTTTTCGTTTGCTGCACGCGACCGAGGACGCGCTCGATTCGAAGTCGTGGTTTCGACTTTTTTGCCTCGGCCTCTTCGGCCTTTGCCTAACGAGCTTGATCGCAGTCCCGTGGGCGCTGGGAGCAATGGTGGCGGCGCTCTATTGGTCGGGCCCGCGGGCCCTCACCCGCTCAATCTTACGCTTCAAAGGAGCGTTCTCTCTCCTGATCGGCGCGCTTGCGATCCTCGGATGGTATTATCTCTGGACGATGAAGATCGGGGCGCGCGCCTCTGGTGTCGGCCGGACCGGATGGTCGAGCGTCGCCTTCATTTTCTATGAACTCTTCGGCTTGGCCGGGCTGGGTCCGGGTCGCTTGCAGCTCCGGGCGGAGGGAGGCGGCGGTCTGGTGCCCTTCGTGCCATTCGTTGCTCTCGGAGGAGGCGCTGTTCTTGTTCTGGTCCTCACCGGCTTTCGCGTGCTGAGGCAAAAAACCGAAAAACGCCACGTCGTCTTTTTTCTCTGCGCGGTCGCGAGCCCACTGCTGCTTACCCTGGCCGCAGGTGTGTCGGGTCAGATGCGTTTACTCGGGCGCCATCTGACCCCGCTCCTTCCCTACCTCCTCGCCTTGATGGCGGTTGGCCTAACGACGTTCCTGGAGACACACTCTCCGTGGAAAAAGGTCGTCGGTTGGGCGGCCGTGGTGGTCTTTTTGCTCTCCGCGCTCGAGATCCGTTTCGCGCCGCGGCATCGCCGGGATGATTATCGTTCCGCCGCGGAGATCGCCCGCGAAGCCCGGGACGCAGGCGAAATCGTCTGGTGGCTGGCCGACCAAAGCACCGGTCTGTATTACGGCGTGCCCCTGAATTCGCCGCTGATTATTGATTCTCCCGATCTGCCGCGACCGGCCCGGACGCCAGACCTGGTTATTCTCTCCAAACCGGACGTCTATGATTGGTCCGGCGCGGTGCGCGCTTATTTGGCGCAGAACAATTTTACAGTGGAACGCGTCCTGCCGGCGTTTCAGATTTGGCGACCAACGCCGCCTCGTCTCCCGGTTGTGAAATCGCCGGGTAAAGCTGGCGAATGAAATCCTGGAGGATCCGATCAGTCTGCGCTTCGGAATGACCAAACGCCATGAGCCCTTTGGTGATGTCGGCCGCGACCGTGATGTAGGCCCAGCGCTGGTTGTAGCCGTTGAAGACGCGATCCTGGATGTCGAACATGGTGCGCTCCAGATGCGAGGCGGTGAGGTGACGATAACCGACGAACCAGTAGTAATTCAGGTTGTAGATCGAAACGGTCTTCGACCCATCCAACAACGGGACCTGGCGGACGTTATGCAACCGGGTCACGGCGAGCTTTCTTCCCGTGGCGAGCGGGATTTTTAATTTGTCGGAGTCGGCAATCGTCCAACCCTGGGCGGGCAGACATCGCTCGGGACGATGGATGCTGTTGTCGAGATCGGCCCCGGAAAGCACGATCGAGACGTAGATCGAATTGCCCGCCGCGTCGGTGTAAAGCTTGCGCGCAAATTCCGTGTCGCCGGCCAGCAGGTCGAGTTCGCGCTGGGTGATCTGTTGGTCGACTCCGTACCATTTCCCGACGAACTGTGGCAGCTCGAGCTTGATTCCCGCCGGTTGCATGCGGGCGGTAGTGGGGAGCACGAAAATGGTGCTGAATCCCGCGCCGAGGACGAGGAGAAGAACGAGGAGGCGCTTAGGCGTCATGAGCGGCGGCCTCCTTTCCCTTGACCGTTTTTCTCGAAAACCAGCCGAGGTAATCGATGTTCAAGAGCTTGCTGAACCCGAGCATGCAGAGGAGCGCGATGGGAAAGAAAATAAGCTGGCTGGCCCAGTCGTGGTAAATCCCGCCGGCAAACTCGGCGAAGCCGAAATGGCCGAGGACGATGATGGTGAAAATGCGCCCGGCATTCCCGACGATCGCAAAGAGAACCGAAGCGGCCAGGATCGTAACTTTTTTCCAAACCTTCTTCTCGCAAAGGTGCACATAGATGGCGGTGAGCATGACCATCGCGATGAGCGATCGAATGCCGCTGCAGCCTTCCGCGATTTCAAAGCCCCAGTCACCATGAACCGGCCGAATGGAAGTGCCGACAGTATAAATCGCGACCCCGCAGAGGCCGCTCAGGACCTTGACGAACTCGATGATGATGAACTGGAGGCGAAAGGTCATTTGCTCGAGCGCGCCGAGCGGGATCATGAAAAGCAGGAGCGCGATCGGAAACCGGACGATCCGCGCCACTTCTCGCCCCCAGAGATAAAGAACCATCCCGTAGATGAGAAAAGGGAATCCGAAGAGCGCGACGCGGGGCTGGAAGGCGCGGGCCGCGACGAGATAAAACAAGAGGCCAAGGGCGACAAAAATCAGCCCGAGATTGCTCCCCTCCTTGCGCGCCTCCCGGATGGCGCCGCGATGATACCAGAGGAGAAAAAGAACCGCGAAGGGGATGAGCTTGCTGTGCTCCTGGTTGTACTGGGGCAGGAAACGGAGCCAGGCCCACTCCCAGATCGGCTGCGAATGATTCGCGTAAAGCGGGAGAAAACCGAAAAAATAAACGACGGTCCCGGTGGCGGCAAAGAAGAGGAAGGCCTGGGCCGGCCGACGGCGCACCCAGCCCAGAAAATCCTGGAGAAGGCTGCCGAGTTGTTTGATCTGCTCCATTGCGGCCCCGACTTTAAGACCGGCCGCGGTGCGGCGCAACGGAGAGCTGCCGGGCGCCGCGGTCTGCTAACGGACCCGCGCGAGGCGAAACGGGCGCTGCTGTTGATAGAGAGCCAACCGTTCCTGCGCGCTTTTAGTGTCCTCGCGGCCACCTTTGCGGATGGCTTTCTCTTCGAATTTAATCGCGTTTTTGAAATCGCCGGTTTCGGCGTAGGCCGCGGCCAGAGTGTCGATGTAGTCCCAGTTGTCCCAGGAATCGATCTTGCACGCCGCGGTCGCATCGGCCACGGCCTGTTGGCCGTTGCGAAAGGCGGGATCCGGGCAGGTCGCATACAGCCAGGCCCGATCGCTCCGAGCGAGGGCGTCGGTATGATATCTCGGCCGCAAATTGATGATGTGAGTCAGTTCCGCCAGCGCTTGGTCGTAGCGTCCGAGCGTCTGGTTCACTTCCGCGCGCTTAATCGCGGCGAGGAAGAAACTGGGGCTGACTTTGAGCGCGGTATTGAAGTCGGCGATGGCCAGCTCCCACTTGTGCTGATGCATGTAGATGACGCCACGCTCATAGATGGCCACGTACATCCGGGGATCGACCTTGAAGGCCGTGGTGTATGACTGAATCGCACCATCGAAGTCGCCCTTTTTGATCTGCTTATAGGCCTGATTGCAGGCGGCCACCGCGCCGGGGAGATTCCCCACTGGCAGGTAGGTATCGCGCGCCTGGAGTTGAAAGGCAGAGCCGACGACCAAAAAAAGAAGCAGGAACCATGTTTTCATACCGGGCCCATAGGAGTCAGGCAGGCCCCGCGCGACAAGCTTTTTCTGCATCGATCCCGACGGGATCAAACCCGCCAACCGTTGCAATGCCTGGCGTGGCCACGCTCGCACCCAGCCCAGAAAATCCTGGAGAAGGCTGCCGAGTTGTTTGATCTGCTCCATGGGCGCCCTGAGTCTAGGGCGGTGCAGCGCGCCACGCAACGGGGCTCTCGCCTAACGAAGTTGTAGCCGGGATCGATGATCCCGGCTCGTCGTTTCAGCGAAGCGCGCTCGTCCGGGCCAGGCATCGTCTCCGACAAGACGATTTCCAATTTGATTTACTTTTCGGCCGATTGCCTTACATTAGGTGGCATGACGACAACGATTTCTTCACGCGGCCAGACGGTCATCCCGGCGGCGATCCGCGCGCGCCATCACCTGACCGAGCAATCGCGTCTGGCTTGGATCGACGATGGCGAAACCATTCGCGTCGTCCCTTTGTCCGCCCGAAACCCGTTTGGACGCGGTGTCGCCAAAGGGATGAAGTTGTGGGAAGGCATTCTGAAAGACCGCACAGCGGAGCGTAAACGTGCCCGAGCTAGACGCCGTTCTTGATACTTCTGCCATTGTTTGCTTGTTAGAAGACGAACCGGGCGCGGATGTTGTCGGCGAGCAGCTTCGCTCGGCAGCAGCAGGAAGAGCCCAAGTCGGCGCAAGTTGTGTGAGCTTGGTAGAAATTTACTATAAAGCGCACCAAGCGGAGGGAAAAGAGCGCGCTCACTACCTCGTTTCGGTGGTCAAAACGTGGCCGCTCGACTTTATTTACCCGGACGAAGCGCTCTGTCTGGCGGCGGGCGAGATCAAAGCGTTGTTTCCCCTTTCCTTTGCCGACGCGTTTGTTGCCGCCACGGCCGAGCAAGCGGATGCTCTGCTTTTACACAAGGACCCTGAATTCGAATCCTTGCGCGGCAGGATCAGACTGGAGGCGCTGCCGTTCAAAGCGCGGCGCTAGGAGACTCTTGAAACTGGAGCGGGTCGAGCTTAGTCGACGATCTCATTGGGAAAGTTCGTCGCGGCAG
>JACCZO010000329.1 GCA_013695925.1 Chthoniobacterales bacterium | reverse complement strand
AAGTAAAAGACCTAACCAATCGATGCAGCTGACCGCTACCGTCGCTATCACTATTTTGGGGATCGTTCATCGCTCTCCTTGTTGCGCTGCGCGCTCCCGTAGCGGCAGCTGATCTCCGTCTCGTTAGACCTATGCACGTGTGCACACTGGTCCATCATTTTGTCTTCCCTGTCGAGTCTGATCCCGCTACGAAATTACGCATATGGAGATAATCCTTTTTTGGGCCATCGTCGGCGGCTTCGTTGGCGCGCTCATTGGCCAGCGAAAGGGGCGCACCGGAGAAGGTGCTGTCCTTGGACTCATCCTTGGCCCCATTGGTTGGCTTGTTGTTGCGCTCGGCCCTGACTACAAGACAGCGCAGGAGAGCCGGAAGTGCCCTTTTTGTGCCGAACTCGTGAAGAAAGAAGCGAACGTTTGCAAGCATTGCGGAAGAGATCTTCCAGCCTCAGCGTGATCGCACACAATAGGTCTAACCAGGCGATGCAGCTAACGCCTACCCGCTGTACGATCCACTTTTATGATAGCTAGAACCCTGTCTTTCCGCGCCACGCTCGCTCCCGGTAGGCGTAGCTGATCTTGTTCTCGTTAGGTCTTGCCGCGCGTGATCTCGCTGTGAAAATACGATGACCACGTCTGGTGCATACGTTTATTTGATCCGCGAAGGAGCGCGCATCAAAGTGGGCAGCAGCAAGAGCGTAATCAGTCGGCTGAAGTTGTTTCAGACTGGCAATGCCGAGCAGTGCCATGTCGTTGCCGCTATCTGGCTGCTAAATGCGCAGCAGGTCGAAAAGCAGCTTAAAGACGACCTGGCAGAATACCGTCACCGTGGCGAGTGGTTTAACGTCTCGACGAAACAGGCCGTAGCCAAACTCTTGCAGTTGCGCAACATGTTCTTGTACGATGGGCAACCTCAGCTGGACCTGCCGACACCAGAAAATCCATTAGAGAAGGATTGTCGCACGAGATTCTTCGAGTGGATTAAGCGGGAATTCCCGCACGCCAATCCTCGAGCTTGCACCGAACAAGAACTATGGACGAAATTCAGTCACCGCTTCCTCAAAGAGCACCACGAATGCAGAGGAGTGGAGCTGCGGGGCGACTTCTTTTATGATCTGCCGGGCGATCGCCGGCCGGCGAAAGAGACCTAACCATGCGATGGAGCGAACGTCGGACCGCTGTGCGCTCCACTTATGAGATGACTTCCACACTCCCACTGCGAGCGATGCGCGCTCTCGTCCGCCGTCGCTCATCTTGGTCTCGTTAGGTGAAGTATGCTCGATAGACACGCGATCATTGAAGACAGAGACTTCTGGGATCGGCTGGAGTACGCGGCCTGTGCTTGGCTCGCCGATTCAGGCGAGAAGCGATTCTGGATTGACGGCTTCATTCCCGAGACCGCCAAGAACACCCGGCGCGGCGCAGATGTCGAAGGCATCGTTTGGGTCGGCGAAGGCTCACGAAAGCAGCATGAGTTGCGGTTTATCGCGTCGGTTCCGCAGAAGCTTCTGCAGCGCTGGGCACAGTTTCACATCGACGACATCACTATTGATGAAGCTCGGAAGGAGGTCACGATCAGTTTGTCGCCACCCTCTTCACCTAACCAATCGCTGCAGCCAACCGCTGGCCGTTCCGATGTTTAGATTTTAGATGACTCCAACATTTAACTCTGCAGCAAAGCTCGCTCCCGCCAGCGGTGGCTGAGCTCCGTCTCGTTAGGCCTATAGAGCGCGTGGCCACTGACCATGATCTCCGCAGCCGTGCTCTGCTCTCCCTGCAGCGCGCCCTCGTTGGCGGCATCACGCCACAGATGCGCTACATCGGCGTCGAGTTCTCGACGGAGTGCATTCACATCATCGTCTGGCACGACGGCGCAGTCGCGAGTAGCGTCGTCCAAGATTTCGACGCAGGTGCGGTCACTCAGGTTGTCGCGGACTTCCCGTATCCGGAGCAGCACGACCCGCAGGTTTCATTCGAGTTCGTGCGCTGCGATTCACCTCAGCGGCCGGAGTTCAGCGGGACGTTGCTCTATGGTCGTGGCGAGCAATAGGCCTAACCATGCGATGCAGCTGACGGCTACCCGCTCCACGTTTACGCTTCACATGGCTACAACATCTCCACTTCGAGCAGAGCGCGCTCTCGGTAGCCGCAGCTGATCTTGTGTATCGTTAGATGGTGAGAGCTATCCGTGTTGTCTTATTCATGCTGATTTGCCTTGTCGTTCTGATCATGGCGATTCTCGCGCTTCCGATTTCGCGTCATGAGACGGTTGCTTATTCGCGTGCACTAGGCGCCTTTCACGACGCCCCCGGCGATGCCACTCGGCAGGCACTCGCCCAGATTACAGCAGAGGAGGACCGGGCTCTCGTCAAAGCGGAATTGATTTTGTGCGTTCCCCTTGTTGCCGCAAGTGTTACTGTTGGCCTAATCACAAGACGACTTCGAACGCGAACCATCTAACCAGCCGCTGCAGCCGACGGCGAGCCGCTGTACTACCCAGCTTTCACATGACTAAAACCCTTCAACCCGCAGCCACACGCGCTCCCGCTCGCCGCGGCTGAGCTTGTTCTCGTTGATATGGCTGTCGAATTGTCAAGTGGGCGTAGTTGTTTTGTGTTTGCATTGGGATGGAAGGCTGGGAAGCAGGAGTGGGTGTGAGGCGGCCGATCAGTCGGGGTGAGTGAGGTTCCCGGCGGTTTGATATGCTGATATTCGCGGGCTATCCAGTCTTGCGACCGGACCTTTCCGCATTTTTTTAATTCACCGCAGCCCTTTCCAACAGTCTAGGTGACGCGTGCTCAGCTTGGATGACTCCAGCCTAACGCAACGAGACATCGTGGGTTGGCTACCGTGACCTGCCACCTCAGATCCGCTCCTGTTCTTTGGTTTGTTGAATGCTGTCGCGCTAGGTGCTCTCGCTCCTCCTTTTATTAAGTGACTGACTGTTCCCCTCGAATAACTCTTTTCAGACAGATGGAGATTGCGCCTGGTAGCAGGACTGGGTGCGCAAAAGCTCCCAGATAAAACCGCACAGCTCCCGTGCGATCGCCACCATCGCCTTGTTGCGCTGCAGGCGCCGCGCCATCAGCCGGGTGTAGCGACTGTGCAAACGGTTCTGCGCCCGCCAGCTGAGGGCCCGCACCGCGCCCGGTTGGCCTTGCTGACGCCGGCTTAAGTGCGCCGACACTTTGGGCGGAATCGGAGAATCGGGGTCGGTCTGTGCACATTGCCATCATAACTTGTAGGATTGCTAACTAAACAGATGCTAACATGCACAGACCGACCCCGATTTGCCCCCGCTTCATAACACGCCCGCAATTGCGTTTCCTTCCCATGCGCTTTGCGCAGCCGGGCAATCCATTTCTCCACCGCCTGCAGATGATTGCCAAGGCCGCCGCTGCCACGCACTTCCCCAAGTCGCCCGGCCTCCGCCGTCGCCGTGATGATCGTTTCCTTATGGACATCGAGTCCCAGATAGAGTTCTTTATTCATTGGTGTGTTTGCTTGTTCGAGTTGTTAAACTGCAACGCTCCGGCCCCGGCCGTTGGTGCGGCTCTGCTCCACCTCAAAAAGGCGAGTAGCCCGCGAAATATGAACGGCAAACACACTCTCTTTTTCAACCCCATGTCTGCGCCCTCACACCGCGCCCGCAGCCATAAAGTCTGGGCTGCGATCCTGGGTTGGCGCCGGATGGAATGAGATGACCCGCTTGCGCAACTTCTTTATTAGCTACAACCGCGCGGACGAACGTTGGGCGGAATGGATCGCTTGGACCGTCGCCGACGCCGGGTATACCCACTACTTCCAGAAATGGGATTTCCGGCCTGGAGGCAACTTCGTCTTAGACATGCAGAAAGCGGCGGCCGAATCCGAACGGACACTACTCGTTCTTACAACGAACTACCTCCAGTCGCTCTACACGCAGCCCGAATGGGCTGCCGCCTTCGCGAGGGATCCAACCGGGGAGAAGCGGCTGATCGTCCCAGTTCGAGTCGAGCGCTGCGAGCCAGCCGGGATGCTTAAATCAATCGTGTATTGCGATCTGGTTGATCTCGGCGGTGAGGATGCACGAACAACGCTGCTCGCTGCGTTGCAGCCGAGCGGAAAGCCGGCGGCCCCGCCACCTTTTCCCGGAGTTTCGTCGACCGTGGCGGCCTTCCCCGGGCCTGCGGCATCCGCCCCTGCGCTGGTCGACCCAGTTCGCCTCGCCGCGCAGGAGCTGCGGTCGATTTTCGCTACCTCCGGCACAACCTTCGCGGCGCAGGCTCGGCTCCGCGACGACCTCAGCGCCCGTATCCACAAGCGTCTCCGCGTTCCGGAGCACCACGAGTACGAGGAATTGTTCGACCTCTACTTTCACCAGCTTCAGCCGGACGAGTTGCGCTTGCACCGTACTATTCGTGCCTACACAGAATCGGTTCTCCACGAGTACAACACGCGGGCCCTTCAACTCCTTGAGCGCGAGCCGCGCCTAGCGGACTTCCTGCCGTCCGTTCCCGCGCTCAAACAGCATCTGATCCTCTGGCTCAATAAGTTCGACCGCCTATTTGTCCGGACGGCCTCAATGTGCCTGTTATACGTCGGCGTCGAAGAGCGCGTCGGCTTTCCGTCGCAGATCGAAAACGAGTTGGAACACTATCTATCGACCGGTGCACCGGCGCCGAAGATCGAGGTGCCCCAGCAGCGTGATGAATACATGGAGGAGCGGCGCGGCCGCAGCGAGAGCTACGAGTCATTTCGCCGCAAACAGTTGGCACGCCTCCACGCGTTGGAGCAGCGGATCGCTGAGCTGACCGCAGCCGAAGTACTCTGGCCCGCCGACGAATTCCGCCGGGAGCAGCTCGCGACGACAGAGGAGGCATACGCCAGATTAATCGGTCCGTGGGTTGCGCCAGGTCTGCTCCATCCAGACGAAGAGGTATGGCTGCCGCCGTTGGAGACACTCTCGCGTGAAGTCGACGCGGCGATCCGCCCCGACTCGTCACCGGAGGTTCTCGAAGCGGGACGCGAACTGCGCCTCGCCGTGTTCGCAGAGAACTCCACGCCGCATTTCAAACTG
Source organism: Chthoniobacterales bacterium (assembly GCA_013695925.1). Classification (GTDB taxonomy): domain Bacteria; phylum Verrucomicrobiota; class Verrucomicrobiia; order Chthoniobacterales; family UBA10450; genus Palsa-1392. The sequence goes on along the minus strand of JACCZO010000329.1, from coordinate 10,677 downwards.
GCCGGCGCACTTCCCTACCTCGTTGCGCTGAAGTCACACGAACAGGAACTCGGTCTAGGATCGGCGGTGAGCGACGTCTGGAGAGGTTTGAGCACGCTTTTTCGCAGCAGGATTTACGATTGAATTGGGGAATCGGGGTCGGTCTGTGCACATTGCCATCATATCTTCTCAGATTGTTAACTGAACAGATGCTAACATGCAAAGACCGACCCCGATTTACGATCCCCCGATTTACGATCTCGATTTACGATCTCTCGCGAAATATGAACGGCAAACACACTCTCTTTTTCAACCCCATGTCTCCGCGCTCACACCGCGCCCACAGCCATAAAGTCTAGCCGCAGCTGCCCGCACACTGAAATGAACACTAATCGTAACTGGATTCTTGGCATCTCCTTTATCCTCGGCATGACCATTGCGGCGTTGCTCGCAGGACATACTATCCGCTCGGTCAAGCGCATGGACGAGTTTGTGACCGTCAAAGGATTGTCGGAGCGTGAGGTTCCCGCGGACCTGGCCATCTGGCCTATCGCCTTTACCATCGCCGAGAATGATCTGACTCAACTGCAAGGACAGATTCAGACCGCTCGCAAGACGGTGCATCAGTTTCTCACTGAGAGCGGCTTCGAGCCGGCGGAGATTTCCAACGGGCTGCCTCAGATCATCGATGCGCAGGCCGCCTCCGGCGGCTTCGACGTTTCCAAACGTTCGTTCCGCTACCAAGCCAACATCACGGTTCTTCTTCGCAGCGCAAAGGTTGCGAAGGTCAAGAGCGCGATGGAGGCCTCCGATAAACTCGTTCAGCAGGGGATTGCTTTAACCGGCGGCGACTACCAGAGTAAGCCGCAGTTCCTTTTCACCGGACTTAACCAAATCAAGCCGGACATGATCCAGGAGGCCAATCGCAACGCTCGCAAAGCGGCCGAGAGATTTGCCGCAGACTCCAACAGCCCGGTGGGCGCTGTGCGCCACGCAATCCAAGGCCCATTCGAGATCAACGACGTAGATTCAAGCTCCCCTGACCGGAAAATCGTTCGCGTTGTGACTACCGTTGATTTCTACCTCCGATGACAACAGCCCGGGCGGCTAACCGTGAGCGGCAGCGATCTGCCCCCGGGCGTCGCAGCATGTGCTCCTACCGCCTTGCGGTTGCTTTCTATTTTCGTGGCGCTCTTTGCGCGGTGGTGAGTCACGGTTATTCACACTCGATCAGTGGGAGGTTGGGGGATCGTTAAAAAGAAATCCACTCGCTCCCGAACTGCTGGCCCGAGAACGAGGGGAAAATTGGTGGCCGATCGGCCGGTTATCGCCGATTTCCCCCGGGGGGAGAGATTCCGGCCGGCCGCGGCGAACTCTGCAGATAAAAATCCCCTAACGAAATTGCCCGAACCAGCGATAGGGGAAATCGTCGCCCGGACAGTCGGTCGCCCAGCGGGGTGGATTCATCTCGCGGTGCGGCCGGACCGGGATGTCGCGCCGCTCCACTTTGCCGCAGCGATCGCGCAGATAGCGGATGAGTTCCTCGGCGCTGTCGAGCTGGGCCCGGGTCGGCTGGCTGCGGTTGAAATCGCCGACGAGGCAAATGCCTAACGAGATGTTATTAAGGTAATCGCTGTGCACGTGGCCGCCGTTGATCTGACGCCGCCAGCGGTCGCCGACTTCGATCTCGCCGTTGCCGGAAGAGGTGCCGTTGCCGATGACGAAATGGTAGGCGAGGCCGTTGCGCATGCGGCGGACGTTTTTGTGGTAGTAATCGAAGATGCGGGCGTTGCCCTGCCGGGTGCCGCTGTTGTGCACGATGATGAAACGCCAGCGTTCGCGCAGGACCGGGGCGCGATCGATCTGCTTGCGCACGTCGTTGGTGAGGTATTTGTAGCGTCTGCCGAAAAGATGGAATGGGAGAAGGGAAAAACCGCGCGGCTTTTGGTAGCCGGATTTTTTCACCACTACCTCAGCCGGCTCGTTCGCGCGGCCGGGTGTCGGGCAGGGTTGCGGGACGGGAGTGGCGGCAGCCCGTCGGCTCGGTGTGGCTTCTTCGGGCGTCGGGCGGCGAGCGGGGGTCGCTTCCGCTTTCGAACGCGGGGTGGGCACGGGGGGTTCTTCATCTTTCGGTCGCGGCGTGCGCGCCGGAGTTTCCTCCTCTGGCTCCGGGGTGGGCTTTGGGGTGGATTTTTTCTTTTTCCCCGGCGGCTTTTTGGCGGGCTTGGGCTTATGGCGCGGGGTGGCCGCTTCTTCCGGCGTAGGGGTCGGAACGGTCCGCATTCTTTCGCGGGACTTGAGGAAGAGCTGCTTCTTTTCTTCCTCGGTCATCTCGGCGCGGGTGATCGTGCCTGCGATCCCAACCAGGAGAAGGAGGACGCACAGCAGGAGCGACCAACTGAAAATGTTGCGCGGACGGATCAAGTTTCGCGAAACGTTAGGCTGGCTGAGGCTCCTGCTCGGCCGCGGCATGCTCGGCGCGCGCTGCCGCCCGTTCGCTCTCGCGCCGCAGAATAGCGTTGAGCTTTCCACCAAGCAGGAGAAGGAGGCAGGTGAGATACATCCAGGTGAGCAACATGATGATGGAGGCAAGCGCGAGGTAAGTTGGGTTATAGCGATCGTAACGCGCGACGTAGAACTGGAAGAGCTTCGTCACGGTCATCCAGCCAACGGAGAAGAAAATCGCGCCGGGCAGGGCCTGGCGAATGGTGAGATAATTTTCCGGAGTGAGAAGGTAGAGGGCGAGAGCGAGGAGGACGAGGGCGAGGGCGGTGAAGGGGAGGGCGAGGAGGGCGACCCAGCTCTGGAGCGGGACCCCGAGCTGAAAATTGACCTCCGCGATCCCGGCCAGCGTTTCGCCGAAGACGGTGATGTTGAAGGCGAGCAGGATGGTGATGCCGAACCAGAAAAGGAGCAGCAGCGAGATGATGTAGTTCGACCACCAATGGCGATCTTCGGTGATGCCGTGAGTCCGGCTAAGCGCGTACGAGATCGTCGAGATGAAGACGGTGCCAAGGTAGATGCCGAGGAAAATGCCGGCCGTGGCGAGGGCGCCCCCGCTCCCCGTGACGATGACGTTTGCGACCACGCTATCGAGAATTTCCTGCACTTTCGGGTCGGGCGGGAGAAAAGCGCGGACGATGCCGAGCATTTTGTGCAGGGTGGCGGGGTCAGTGCCGAAGAGGCCGAGGAGATGCCAGAGAAAGAGGAGCCCCGGAGCGAGAGTGAAGAGGAATTGGTAGGCCATCTGCGCGGAGAGCCCGAGCGTCTCATCCATCGCGGTCTCCCAAACGAGGCGGCGCACGACGCGGCCGGTGAGTCGGAGGAATTTCATCGTCACGCGAAGTTTACTTTGCCCCCCGGGGATTGCCATTAAACTCTCCGCCAACTTCTTTGCCTAACGAATGGAGAAACGAATCCTGATTCTGACCGCCGGTTTCGGCGAAGGCCACAACGCGGCGGCGCGCGGGATGCGTGACGGGCTGGCGGCGGTCGCGGGTGGAGCGGCCACCGTCGAGGTGCACGATATTTTCGCGGAGACTTTCGGCTTTGCGAATGACTGGGCGCGGCACGGCTATCTCGTGATGATCAACCGCACGCCGCGCGCCTGGGGCTGGCTTTACCGGCAGCTTGACGGGCGGAACAACTACGCCGCCCAGATGCGCTGGCTTTTCATGGCGAAGTCGCGCCTCAGCCAGCTCTTGGTTCGTTTTCAGCCGACCGCAGTGGTCTCGGTTTACCCGGCCTATGGGCACCTCCTTGGCACGATCCTGGAGGGCGCGCCGGCAGCCTTCCGGCAGGTCGTTTGCATTACCGATTCGATCACGGTGAACGCGATTTGGTTTCGCTGCGCGAGCGATCTGTTTCTCGTCCCTAACGAACAGACGGCCGCGCTGCTCGCGGCCGCGAGGGTGCCTGACGACAAGGTGCGCGTCTCCGGGTTTCCGGTGACGCCGAAGTTTGCCGAGCTCGGCGAGCTGCGGGAGCCGCCGGTGGCTGGTGGGGAACGCCGGATCCTTTACATGATCAACGCCGGCGGCCGGGCCGCGCCGGAGATCATCCGCGGCCTGGCGCGGCTGCCCGGCGTCAGGCTGACGGTTACGGTCGGGCGCGACGATCGGCTGCGACGGACGGTGGAAGAGCTAAACGCCGGGATGACGCGCAAGTTTGAGATCGTCGGCTGGAGCGATCAATTGCCGCGCCTGATGCTGGAGAGCCACTTGCTGGTGAGCAAAGCGGGCGGCGCGACGGTGCAGGAGACGATTGCGGCGAAGTGTCCGATGATCATCAGCCAAATCGTGCCTGGACAGGAGGCAGGGAATGCGCGGCTCATCGAAAAATCGCGCTCGGGAGTTGTCGCGACAACTCCGGCCGCGATCGTCGCGGCGGTCGAGCGTGCCTTCGTAGCGGACGCGCGACTTTGGCGTGAATGGTCGGAGAACATCAGCCGGCTCAGCCGGCCCCGGGCGTCGTTAGAGATCGCGGAGTTGCTCCTGGCGCTATAGGGCCCCGCAGTCTCCCCGCGGCCGCTCCTTTATTTCTGGCCGGCTTTTTCGTTCAGCACCTGCGCGAATTCCTGCAGACTGGTGACGATTTGTGGCGCCTTCGAAAGCACCGAGCTGGCCAATTTCTCGGCGTAATCCGGACGGCGCTGCGACATCTCGCTGAGCGCCATCATGACCGCGAGCGCGTTGTTAATCGAGTGCTTGATCTCGCTGAATTTCTTCTGCAACTGCGCGATTTCTTCCGCTGGAATGGCGCTCACGGCACGGTCATGATTAGTTCAAATCGCTGGAGAAATCGGACGGCTGTGCTTGACTGATAGGTTCGATTAATTTCGTCCGATGCCTGCAAAGAGTATCAAGATCAGTGGTGCGCGTCAGCATAACCTAAGGAATCTCCACGTCGAGATTCCGAGGGAAAAACTGGTCGTGATCACCGGCCTGAGCGGCTCCGGGAAATCGTCCCTCGCCTTTGATACCCTCTACGCCGAAGGGCAGCGTCGCTACGTCGAGAGCCTCTCCGCCTATGCCCGGCAATTCCTCGACCAGATGGAAAAGCCGGACGTCGATTTCATCGAGGGTCTTTCGCCCTCGATCGCGATCGAACAGCGCAGCGCGGGGACCAATCCGCGCTCGATCATTGCCACGACGACGGAGATTTACGATTACTTGCGCGTCCTTTTTTCGGCCGTCGGTCAGCCGCACGATCCGCTCACCGGCCAACCGATTTTCCGGCAAACGGCGCAACAGATCGTCGATCAGATTCTCGCTTATCCGGAGGAGACAAAAATCATCCTGCTCGCGCCGCTCGTGCGCAACGAGATCGGAGAATATCGCGACGTGATCGAGAAAACGAAGCGCGAAGGCTTCGTTCGAATCCGGGTCGATGGCGAGATCGTGGAGCTCGGGCGGCCGGAGCCGATTCGGCTGAAGAAAGGCGAGCGCCACACGATCGAGGCGGTGGTCGATCGATTGGTCGTTAAAGAAGGTATCCGCACCCGTCTGGCCGATTCCGTCGAGACGGCGCTCAAGTGGGGCAACAACCGGCTGGTGGTTCTGCAGGAGAGAACGTTCAAGGTTCAACGTTCAACGTCCAACGCTTCAATGGAAGAGGAGCGGTGGGCGGAGGTTCGGTATTCGACGGACTATGGAAATCCGGACACCAACTTTTCGTTAGGCCAGCTCACCCCCAAACACTTTTCGTTTAACAGTCACCTCGGCGCCTGTCCGGCCTGTCACGGGCTCGGGACGCAGTTGGTTTGCGATCTGGAGTTGATGGTGACCGACACCTCGAAGTCGCTCGCCGAAGGCGCCGTCGTGCCATGGCGGCGCGGGACGAAACGGATGCAGGCTTATTACCGCGGGCTGCAGAGCGCGCTCGTTAGGCACTTCAATGTCGCGGACAACATCCCGTTTGAGGACCTGCCGGAGAAATTCAAGCAGGCGCTCTATTTCGGGACGGGCGATCAAGCGATCGAAATGAGCTTTGGCGGTAACGGCCGGACTGCGACCAAGACGGCGCGGCCATTCGAGGGCTTGCTCCCGCAATTGCAGCGCCTCTACGGCGAAACAGAAAGCGAATTTACCCGCAGCCGGATCCGCGCCTTCATGAACCGCGCGGAATGCTCGGTCTGTCACGGCGCGCGACTGAAGCCGGAGATTCTCGCCGTCACGATCTGTAGGCGCTTCCCTCGGGGAAGCGCGGGAGGAAGCGCCATAATTCAATCCGCCCCCGGGGCGCCCACCGGGCGGCCGCTACAGAAGCGCGAAGCAAATATTCATCAGTTCTGTGAGCTGACGATTGCCGATGCGGCAGAATTCATCAGGCAACTGGAACTGACGGAGCAACAGCGCGCGATCGTCTCCGAGGTGGTCCACGAGATTTCTTCCCGGCTCGAGTTTTTGCTCGAAGTCGGGCTCGATTATCTGACCCTGAATCGCGAAAGCGGCACGCTCTCCGGTGGCGAAGCACAGCGCATCCGGCTTGCGACCCAGATCGGTTCGGGTTTGGCCGGGGTGCTCTACGTTCTCGACGAGCCGAGCATCGGCCTGCACCAGCGCGATAACGCGCGCCTTATCGGCACCCTGCGGCGGCTGCGCGACCTCGGTAATTCCGTCATTGTGGTCGAACACGATGAGGAGACGATCCGGGCAGCCGACCACATTCTCGATCTTGGGCCGGGGGCCGGTCCGCGCGGCGGCGAGATCGTGGCCGAGGGCACTTTAGAGGAAGTTCTGGAGGCGCAAAATTCCCCCACCGCCGCCTACCTCTCCGGTCGCTCGAAAATCGCCATCCCGCGCCAGCGCGTCGCGCCCCGCCCGCCTAACGATTCCTCCGAGGGCTGGCTCGTGATCGTGGGCGCAAACGAAAATAACCTGCAAAACGTGACCGCCGCCTTTCCGTTAGGCTGCCTCACCTGCGTGACCGGCGTTTCCGGGAGCGGCAAGTCCACTTTGGTCGACGACATCCTGCGCCGCGCGCTTTTCCGCCACTTCTACAACTCCAAGGACAAGCCGGGCGAACACCGCGCCATCCGCGGCCTCGACCAGATCGACAAGGCGATCATCATCGATCAAACCGCCATCGGCCGCACGCCGCGCTCGAATCCGATTACCTATACCGGCGCCTTCACGCCGATCCGCGATCTCTTCAGCCAATTGCCGGCCTCGCGGATTCGCGGCTACAGCGCGGGGCGTTTCAGTTTCAACGTCAAAGGGGGCCGCTGCGAAAATTGCCAGGGCGATGGTTTGATCAAGATCGAGATGCATTTCCTGGCCGACGCCTATGCGGTCTGCGAAGTCTGCCAGGGGAAGCGCTACAATCGCGAGACCCTCGAGATCACTTACAAAGGAAAAAACATCGCCGACGTCCTCGAAATGCCGGTGGACGAAGCCTCGCGTTTTTTCCGCAACATCCCGACGGTGGCTGACAAGTTGAGCGCGCTGCAGGATGTCGGGCTCGGCTATTTGCGGCTCGGCCAGGCGGCCACGACGCTCTCCGGAGGCGAGGCCCAGCGGGTGAAACTCGCGACTGAGCTGGCGAAAAAAGCGACCGGTCGCACCCTCTACATCCTCGACGAACCGACGACTGGGCTCCACTTTGCCGACATCGAAAAACTGCTCCACGTGCTGATGAAACTGCGCGACGCAGGCAATACCCTGGTCGTGATCGAGCACAACCTGGAGATGATCAAGAGCGCCGATTGGGTGATCGACCTCGGCCGGAAGGGGGGCGAGGCGGCGGCCGCATCCTCGCGGCCGGGACGCCGGAAGAGATCGTGCGCGTTCGCGGCAGCTACACCGGGGCGCATCTGCGGCCATTGTTAGGCAAATGAGACGGACTTCGCTTTTATTTCTGACCGGGCTGGTTTCGCTGTCGTTAGGGCAGGCGGTCTGCGGGCAGGAGAGCGAAACCCTGGAACGGGCGATCGCGCCTCTGGCCGAGGGTGTCCCGCAGGTGGCGGTCGAACGACTGCAAAAATTTCTTACTCAGAATCCGTCCGCCTCGGAGCGCGTCGTCGCGCAACGCAAACTGGCCGAAGCGCTCGTCCGCGCCGGACAATTGGAGAAGGCGCTCGAAATTTTTGCCGATCCCGCCCTAACGAATGACGCGGAGTCCGCCTTTTGGAGCGCGCAGGCCCTGGCCGGCCTCGATCGTTGGGCGACGGCGCTCCCACTTTACGCGCAGGTCGCGGCCGACCCGAGGTCCGCGCGGCGGAGCGAAGCAGCCTTCGGACAGGCCGAGGCGTTGCGTGCGCTGGGCCGAAAAAAGGAGGCGATGCGGGCCCTCCAGTCGCTGGAAAAATCTCCGGCGTGGGTCACCCGGGCCAAACTCGCCCGGGCTCAGCTTTTACTCGAAGGCGGCGCCCTGAGCGCGGCTGATCGTCTTCTGCGGACGACGAAACCGCAGCTTGCGACGGAACGAAGTGAGCGCCGGTATCTCTTTGGCCGGCTCAATCTCGCGCAGGGGCATTCCGAGAAAGCGATCGAAACCTTGAACGTCATTTTGAAAAATCCGGAGGGCGTTTCGCACCGCCTGCTGGTCGCCACGCTCTTCGCCCTGGCGGATGCCCATGCGCAACAGAAGACCCCGGAGGCCGGCGACGACGCGCTCGAGGAATTCATCGATCATCACCCTAACGACAGCGCCTTGCCCGCGATCTTTGCCCGCCTGGATGAACTCTATCGCCTGGAGCGCAAGCCCTCGACCAACGAGCTGGAACGCTGGCTGCGCGATCCAGCCCAGCCGCGCCAGGCCCTCGCGCAATGGTATCTCGCGCGGAGCCGGCTGCGGGCGGGCGATCCGGACAAAGCAATTGCGTTGCTTACCCAGTTGCGGGATAGCTCGCTTCGTTTTCCGTCGTTAGGCGCGGCCAATCTCGAATTGGCCCGCCTCCATCTGGCCCGGCGGGAATGGGCCGAGGCGATCAAGGCTGCGGAGGCGGCGCGCGCCCTCAATTTGGCCCCGGCATTTCTGCCGCAGGTTGATTGGCTGATTGCGGAAGCAAATTATCGCAGCGGCGAGATGGAGAAAGCGGCCAGGACCTACGAGGAACTGGCCGGGCGCGTGCCTGCTCTCTCGGGAGACGCGCTCTTCAACGCGGCACTTTGCTGGCTGCGGCTCGATCGCGCCTCGGAGTTTGCGGCGGATTATCGCAAGATCAGCAACGATCCCGGCAAGCAGAACCTACAGGGCGAACTTCTCCTAGAAGAAGGGGTCGTTCAGGCCGCGCAAGGCAAGCCGGAGGCCTCGGAAACATTTCGGAAATTCATCCGCGATTTCCCGCAAAGTCCGCGTCTCTCCGAAGCGTGGGTCGCCCTGGCCGAGCTGGCTTTTCACGCGGCCCCGCCTGATCTGGCGGCCGCGCGCCAGGGCTTGGCGCAAGCGCGCCAGGCAAATCCAACACCGGCTGCGCGCGAGCGAGCTGATTACCTCGAGATCTGGATCGAGGATGCGACGCCTTCGTCCAATGAAAGTGCAGTCGTGGCGGCGGCGAACAAATTCCTGCAGCAGTATCCCGATTCCCACCGCAGCGCGGAGGTGCGAATGAAGCTGGCTGAGGCATATTTCCGGCGTCAGGATTTTGCCAACGCGCAAACCCAGTTTGAATTGCTCGCCCAGTCCGCCGGACGGACGGATTCGTCCCGTGGCGAACAAAAGCCCGAGGCGCCGTTGGCAGAGAAGGCGCTCTTCTTCGCCGCCCGGAGCGCGACTTCCAGTATGGCGGCGGGCTCGCTCGATCATGCCCTCGCGCTCCTCGATCAGGTCGTGAAACTGGATGGCGACTTGAAATGGGCGGCGCGCAACGAAGAGGCCGCGATCGAGCGGCGCCTGGGGAAAAATCGCGAGGCACAGGCTCTCTACGACGAGGTGCTGAAGAACGAGGCCCGCCCGGCCGAGCGGCGCGAGGCGCTCTGCGGCAAAGGCGACATTTTTTACGAGATGGGCGCGACCGACCCGGAAAATTATCGGCGCGCGATCGAGTTTTATGAAAAGCTGGCAGCCGATCCCGGGGCGCCGCCTCATTGGCGTAATCAGGCAGAATTCAAAAAGGGCAAAGCGCTGGAAAAGCTGAACGACAAATCCGCTGCCTTATTGACCTATTACGGCGTGCTGGAGGAGGGGATGCGGACCGACCGGCAAGGTGAGTTTTTCTGGTTTTACAAGGCGGGATTCAACGCCGCTCATCTGCTCGAAGAAATGAACGATTGGAAATCGGCCGTGGCGGTCTTTCGTAAACTGGCAGCCGTCGGTGGGACTCGGAGCGACGAGGCCAAGGCGCGGTTGACCCAGTTGCGACTCGAACATTTTCTCTGGGAAGAATAGCCGGATTTGTCGGGTTTAAGTCCGAAGATTGATCTTGCTTTGAGGCACTTGTCGGGTGCAAGCTTCCGGCATGAAAACAAGAAGCAGATGGTTCCATCTGCGCGGCTTGTTTCTCCTTTCCGGGGCCATCGCCTTCGGATTTATGCTCGTTGCTTCAGCCAGCGCCGGCCCGATGGTCTATCGGGAAACCGCGACGCCTGGCCGTCCGCATCAGGCGCAGGAGATGCCCGCGCAGAAAACGGTCAAGGTCTATATCTTGACCTCAGCCTCCGCGATTCCCAGGCCAATCAGCTATTTGATTGGCGGAATCATCACGACGCCCTCGCCGGTGCAGATCATCGGGCGGGGTCAGACCGTTAGTCGTTAGGC